>NZ_ATDO01000096.1:0-1100 GCF_000445085.1 Sphingobium sp. HDIP04
GCAGCCGCCGACGCGGGCGCGCCCCCGGCCATTCCTGTCTTCCTGGTCGGCTTCGCGCTCATCGCGGCGGCCGCCAATTTCGGCCTCCTCCCTCCGCCGCTGCGCGGTTTCCTCTCCGCCTCGGCGACCTTCTGCCTCGTCGCCGCCACCGCCGCGCTGGGGATGAAGACCTCGCTCCGCCTGCTGCTGGCCGAGGGCTGGCGGCCGCTCGCGGCGATGACCGCGCAGACCTTGCTGCTCGCGGCCTATGTCATCGGCTGCATCTTCCTGTTCAAAATGTGAAGGCGACGTTCCCGATGTTCGAAACCATGCGCCCCCCGGCACCCGACTCGCTGATGGAGGTCGGGCGTCTCTTCGGCGCCGACATGCGCGCCGAGAAGATCGATCTCGGCGTCGGAACCTATCGCGATGGCGAAGGGCGCATCAAGGTCATGGCGGCGGTGAAGCAAGCCGAGGAGCGGCAGCTCAAAAGCCAGATGGGAAAGGGCTATCTCGGCCCCGGCGGCGACCAGCTTTATTGCGAGCGCCTCATGGAGGCGCTGTTCCCGGGGCTCTGTTGCAAAAATCGTGAAGCTTGAGCATGCTTGGCGGAGATTGGACGGACGGAACGATGACGGATTTCAAGTGGCGCCATTTCCAGGGTGATGTGATCCTGTGGGCGGTGCGCTGGTATTGTCGCTATCCGATCAGCTATCGCGACCTTGAGGAAATGCTGGCGGAACGCGGCATTTCGGTCGACCATACGACGATCTATCGCTGGGTCCAGTGCTACGCCCCGGAGATGGAGAAGCGGCTGCGCTGGTTCTGGCGGCGTGGCTTTGATCCGAGCTGGCGCCTGGATGAAACCTACGTCAAGGTGCGGGGCAAGTGGACCTACCTGTACCGGGCAGTCGACAAGCGGGGCGACACGATCGATTTCTACCTGTCGCCGACCCGCAGCGCCAAGGCAGCGAAGCGGTTCCTGGGCAAGGCCCTGCGAGGCCTGAAGCACTGGGAAAAGCCTGCCACGCTCAATACCGACAAAGCGCCGAGCTATGGTGCAGCGATCACCGAATTGAAGCGCGAAGGAAAGCTGGACCGGGAGACGGCCCACCGGCAGG
>NZ_ATDO01000097.1:0-2848 GCF_000445085.1 Sphingobium sp. HDIP04
GAAGTATCTCAATAACGTGATCGAGGCCGATCACGGAAAGCTCAAGATACTGATCAAGCCGGTGCGCGGTTTCAAATCGATCCCCACGGCCTATGCCACGATCAAGGGATTCGAAGTCATGCGAGCCCTGCGCAAAGGACAGGCTCGCCCCTGGTGCCTGCAGCCCGGCATCAGGGGCGAGGTGCGCCTTGTGGAGAGAGCTTTTGGCATTGGGCCCTCGGCGCTGACGGAGGCCATGGGCATGCTCAACCACCATTTCGCAGCAGCCGCCTGATCGGCGCAGAGCGACAGCCTACCTCTGACTGCCGCCAATCTTTGCAACAGAGCCGCAGCGCGAGCCATTCCAGGGCCCGGGCGCGGGCAAGGCCTTCCGTGGGCAGCAAGGCCTTTTCGGGCACGAGTTCCGCGATATGGTTGAGGATGGCGATATTTTCGGTCAGGACATCATCGCCGATCTGGAGCGCGGGCACCCGCGCCCACGGGTTTTTCTGACGATAGGCGTCTGAAAACTGGGCGTTTTGCGTCAGGTCGATCAGCTCCGCCTCATAAGGAAGGCCGGCTTCCTCCAATGCGGCATGGGACGCCAATGAGCATGAACCTGGATTGTAGTAGAGCTTCAACATGTCCCTGCAATTCTCCTGCGGACTGGGCAAAAAATGGCTTAATGCATATGTTCGGCACCGGAGCGTCGCCCCGAACGGAAGCAATCATCCGCCCGGTCGGAAAACGCTCCGAAACGACAGGCCGGAGCATTCCATCCGATGCGATCAGGCCGAAATGTTCAAAAATCCATCGGCTTCGAAAACCTTTCTGGCACGTTCCTCAATCCGATCCGCAAGTGACCTGCGAAGCGGCATGCCGTTCGAGACTTTTCTCAGCGTGTTATAGCTGAAGCCGAATGTTTCGAATATCTCCTCATTATTTCTCATCGTCGACAATGATGTGATCCGATCGGCGATCGAGGGATCCAAACAGCGCATTCCATTAGGCATTCGATCTTCCCCTACTGACGAATTCCAGCCGGTGCACGGTCGCAACTTGCCTGCCCGCGCAGTTCATCGGGCCATTCCCGCCGTTCCGGAAAACAGGCGGCGGGGTTTCCCCCTGGACCATGTTGCGCATGGGCCGGACACGCAGCGAGCGGGCCAGCGGACGTCGAGGCCGGGAGCGGATTGCGACGGACGCGCCGCGCATTGCCCGGAGATCGAAGCATAGGAATATCCTCTCCATGCGCTGTTATGGATCAGCGCCTGTCTTATCCGGCACGTCGGTGATTATTATGCTTATCGGGCCGTCCGGAAAGGATCGCAGCTTTCGCCTGCGGAGGAAATTGCTGCAAATGAATTAGGAATATTCGCGATACGGATTTGATCGAAACGGGGCCAACTGCCCACAAATCGGTCATGGGGATTGAGCGACCGCGCTTTGAAAGCAGCCATCGCATGCTATGGTCGCCTTGAGCATTTCCCGGCAGGCGGAATATCCGCCGACCGGAAAGCCCGCTAAAACAGGAAGCCGGAGCAGCCGGGCCGACGCCGTCGGACCGGACGCCGCTTCGGCTTCGCATCGCCAGGAATTGGAAGCGAACATGTCTCGAGACAATGCCATCGTCATGCGATACGACAATCCCGACATTCCGTCCGGCCGCGACATCGTATATCTTCACGGCCGCGGCAGCACCGAAAGGGAAGCGGGGTTCGCGCTGCCCCTTTTCGGCCGCGCGAATGTTCGCTCCTATCGCGGGCCGCTTCCCCAGGGGCCGGGGTTCGCCTGGTTCGAAAATGCCGGGATCGGCGTCGCCCTGCCCTCCAGCCTGTCGGGCGAAACGTCGAAGGTCGGCGACTGGATCGCCGCAGATACCGGCCGCCAACGGCCCTGGCTATGCGGTTTCAGCAACGGCGCCGCGATGGCCGCCAGTCTTCTGCTCAGCAATCCGGGGGCCTATAGCGGCCTCATCATGATCGGCGGCTGCTTCGCGGTGGAGGACGGCGACCTGCCGGACAACGGCCTGCTCGACAAGCCGGTCCTCTTCTGCCGGGGCCAATTCGACGATGTGATCCCGCGCCACAAGTTCGAGCAGGCGGAAGCCTATCTCTCCGGCCCCAGCGGCGCGCGGGCGACTTTCATCCCTTATGAAGGCGGGCATGAACTGCCGTTGCCGATCAAGGCGGCGGTGCAGGGCTGGCTCGGCGCGGAAAGCCGCTGAATTTCGTCCCGTCCTTGGCCATGGCCGAACGGGAGCGCCGGATGATCGAGAACCGGCCGCATCCGGAAATGATCGGATGCGGCCGGCACTGTTCCAGGATCAGGCCTTTGCTTATGCGGTGATCGGCGGAAGCCCCTCCACCGCGCGGCTCAGAAGCTGCACGATGCCCTCCTCCGTGATCGGACGGGGGTTGGGATAGGGGTTGGCGACCGCCAGCGCGGCGGCCTTCGCGATGCCGTCCTTGGGCATGCCGAGCTTCGCCAGCGACATTTCCGCGCCCAGGCCCACCGCCAGTTCGTACAGCTTGGTCGCGGGGTCGCCGCCGCCTAGTGCGCGGCTAGCCCGTTCCATCGCCTCCGGCACCGACGGCGCATTATAGGCGATCGCATGGGGCAGCACGGCGGTGTGGGTCTGCGCATGCGGCATGTCGAAGGTGCCGCCCAGCGTGTGGCAGAGCTTGTGGTGCAGCGCGACGCTCGCCGCGCCCAGGACGCTGCCGGCGAGCCAGCAGCCATAGAGCGCGTCGCCCCGCGCCTTCGCATCGGTGGGATCGGCCTTGATCAGCGGCAGGCTCCTGGCGAGCGCCCTGATGCTTTCCTCCGCCATCAGGGAGACGATGGGATTGCCGTCGAAGGCGTAAAG
>NZ_ATDO01000098.1:0-47615 GCF_000445085.1 Sphingobium sp. HDIP04
CTGATGCAGGGCTGTTTTCCAGTGCTGTCATTGGTGGTGTGGACTCTCAAGCGTGAGGTAAGGGCATCTGGTGAATGCCTTGGCATGTACAGGCGATGAAGGACGTGGCACGCTGCGATAAGCGTGGGGGAGCTGTGAGCAAGCTTTGATCCCGCGATTTCCGAATGGGACAACCCACCTTCACCATTTAAGACTGGTCCAGCTTCTGGCTGGCCCCGTGTTAAATGGGAGAGGTATCACTAAGCTGAATAAAATAGGCTTTGGTGAAGCGAACCCGGAGAACTGAAACATCTCAGTACCCGGAGGAAAAGACATCAACCGAGATTCCGTTAGTAGTGGCGAGCGAACGCGGACCAGGCCAGCGCCTGATATTTAGTTAGCAGAACACTCTGGAAAGTGTGGCCATAGCGGGTGACAGCCCCGTATGCGAAAGCGCAATATCAGGACTTGAGTAGGGCGGAGCACGTGAAACTCTGTCTGAACATGGGGGGACCACCCTCCAAGCCTAAATACTCGTACATGACCGATAGCGAACCAGTACCGTGAGGGAAAGGTGAAAAGCACCCCGATGAGGGGAGTGAAACAGTACCTGAAACCGGATGCCTACAAGCAGTTGGAGGGCTCTTGAAGCCTGACAGCGTACCTCTTGCATAATGGGTCTGTGACTTAGTGTATCATGCAAGCTTAAGCCGTTAGGTGTAGGCGCAGCGAAAGCGAGTCTGAATAGGGCGACTGAGTATGATGCATTAGACCCGAAACCCGGCGATCTAGGCATGACCAGGCTGAAGGTGCGGTAACACGCACTGGAGGGCCGAACCGTTTAATGTTGAAAAATTATCGGATGAGTTGTGTTTAGGGGTGAAAGGCCAATCAAGCCGGGAAATAGCTGGTTCTCCGCGAAATCTATTGAGGTAGAGCGTCGGATGATTGCCGTTGGGGGTAGAGCACTGGATGGTTGCGGGGGTCGCGAGATCTACCAATACTAACCAAACTCCGAATACCAACGAGTCTAGTCCGGCAGACAGACGGCGGGTGCTAAGGTCCGTCGTCAAAAGGGAAACAGCCCTAACCTACAGCTAAGGTCCCCAAGTCACGTCTAAGTGGGAAAGCATGTGGGATTTCCAAAACAACCAGGAGGTTGGCTTAGAAGCAGCCATCCTTTAAAGAAAGCGTAACAGCTCACTGGTCTAAACAAGAGATCCTGCGGCGAAGATGTAACGGGGCTCAAGACGTGCACCGAAGCTTAGGGTTCAGTCTTTTGACTGAGCGGTAGCGGAGCGTTCCGTAGGCCGTTGAAGCGGGAGGGTAACCGACCGTGGAGGTATCGGAAGTGCGAATGCAGACATGAGTAGCGATTAAGAGGGTGAGATGCCCTCTCGCCGAAATTCCAAGGGTTCCTGCTTAAAGCTAATCTGAGCAGGGTAAGCCGGCCCCTAAGACGAGCCCGAAGGGGGTAGTCGATGGGAACCACGTTAATATTCGTGGGCCTGGAGGTGTGTGACGGATGGTGCAACTTGTCTGGCCTTATTGGATTGGTCCAGGCAGGGAAACTGTCCCAGGAAATAGCCCCTCCGTATAGACCGTACCCTAAACCGACACAGGTGGAATGGTAGAGTATACCAAGGCGTTTGAGAGAAGTATCCTGAAGGAACTCGGCAAATTGCCTCCGTACCTTCGGAAGAAGGAGGCCCCATCTAAGCGCAAGCTCTGATGGGGGGCACAGGCCAGGGGGTAGCGACTGTTTAGCAAAAACACAGGGCTCTGCTAAGTCGGCTTCAAGACGACGTATAGGGCCTGACGCCTGCCCGGTGCCTGAAGGTTAAGAGGAGGAGTGCAAGCTCTGAATTGAAGCCCAGGTAAACGGCGGCCGTAACTATAACGGTCCTAAGGTAGCGAAATTCCTTGTCGGGTAAGTTCCGACCTGCACGAATGGCGTAACGACTTCCCCACTGTCTCCAGGATATGCTCAGCGAAATTGAATTCTCCGTGAAGATGCGGAGTACCCGCGGTTAGACGGAAAGACCCCGTGCACCTTTACTGCAGCTTCAGAGTGGCATTAGGAAAGAACTGTGTAGCATAGGTGGGAGGCTTTGAAGCGAGGGCGCCAGCCCTCGTGGAGCCATAGGTGAAATACCACCCTGTTGTTTTCTGATGTCTAACCTCGCACCGTTATCCGGTGCAGGGACCCTCTGTGGCGGGTAGTTTGACTGGGGCGGTCGCCTCCTAAAGAGTAACGGAGGCGCGCGATGGTGGGCTCAGGACGGTTGGAAACCGTCTGTTAGAGTGCAATGGCATAAGCCCGCCTGACTGCGAGACTGACAAGTCGAGCAGAGACGAAAGTCGGTCATAGTGATCCGGTGGTCCCTCGTGGAAGGGCCATCGCTCAACGGATAAAAGGTACGCCGGGGATAACAGGCTGATGATTCCCAAGAGCTCATATCGACGGAATCGTTTGGCACCTCGATGTCGGCTCATCACATCCTGGGGCTGGAGCAGGTCCCAAGGGTTTGGCTGTTCGCCAATTAAAGTGGTACGTGAGCTGGGTTCAGAACGTCGCGAGACAGTTTGGTCCCTATCTGCCGTGGGCGTCGAAATTTGAGAGGAGTTGACCCTAGTACGAGAGGACCGGGTTGAACATGCCTCTGGTGTACCTGTCGTCCTGCCAAGGGCGCAGCAGGGTAGCTATGCATGGACGGGATAACCGCTGAAAGCATCTAAGCGGGAAGCCTCCCTCAAGATAAGATTTCTTCGAGCGGTCGTAGACCACGACCTTGATAGGCCGGATGTGGAAGTGCGGTAACGCATGGAGCTAACCGGTCCTAATTGCTCTGTTCGCGCTTGAATGCTTCTCCAAAGAAGCGAGTCCCACCATCAATGACAACACTGGAATAAACCAGCGTCAAAGATGCGGTGATCACCCTCATGCCAGACATCATATCTCAAAAGTGCACGGCACCGATTAAAACCCGAAGCGCAAGCTCTATTGCTTGGTGACCATAGCGTCTGTGACCCACCCGATCCCTTCCCGAACTCGGACGTGAAACCAGTCTGCGCCAATGGTACTGTGGCTCAAGCCCCGGAAGAGTAGGTCGTCGCCAGGCATTATAGCTCGCGCTCCATTAAACCCATTCGCATGTCCATGCGCTCAACAGCGCAATGCACGCCACAACGCGCAATCCACAGAACAACCACCACAATCCGCAATATCAACACGCCCGGTCTTCACCAAGGTCGACCAAGCGCTGAAAGCTCTGTCGGCCGCCAAAGACGCGGCCCCATCATCGTCAGATGCGCACCGGAGCTTGCGCTCAGAAACAGCAGCGCGGCCAGCCGCAAATTCCGGCATGGTCATGCCCGCCGCCGGGTTCTCCAGAACCAGCCTGCGCGGCAGCCCGCCTTCGGGCTAGGTGAAGATCAACAGGATCAGGCCCGCCTATCTTACCCCATCCTGGCTGCCGGATGCTCATGTCAGCCCTTAATTTTTCGCATCCTCTTTCCGGGAGGATGCCCAATTGCGCATTCCTGTGCGAATCCCATGCCGATCGCGTAAAGTCCCACTGGAAATATAATGCAGCTTCGTGCGATAGCCGCCCCGGCAACAGCGAGTACGGTACGGATGACGGATCGAGCGGGTGAGGGGGTGGGCCACAGCCATCCGCAGGAGAAGTTGTCTCTCCTGACATTGGGGGCGCTGGGCGTTGTGTTCGGGGATATCGGCACGTCGCCGCTCTACGCCTTGAAGGAGAGCTTCGTCGGCCACCATCCGCTGGCGGTCGATTCTGCTCACATCTACGGCGTCCTGTCGCTGGTCTTCTGGACCATGACGCTGATCGTCACGGTCAAATATGTGTTCATCATCATGCGCGCCGACAATCATGGCGAGGGCGGCAGCATGGCGTTGCTTGCCCTCATCTCCCGCAAGCTGGGGGAGAGCCGATGGACGCCGACCATCGCCATATTGGGCGTGCTCGCGGCGGCGCTATTCTATGGCGACGCCATCATAACCCCGGCCGTATCCGTGCTTTCGGCGGTGGAAGGGCTGGAGACGGTGAATGACGGTTTAACGCCTTTCGTCCTTCCCATCGCCATCGTCATCCTGACCGGGCTGTTCCTGATCCAGAAACATGGCACCGCCCGGGTGGGGGCGCTGTTCGGGCCCATCATGGCGGTTTATTTCCTGGTGTTGGCGGCGCTGGGCATCCTCAACATCGCGCGCCATCCAGGGATCGTCGCCATCGTCAATCCCATGTGGGCCATCCATTTCTTCGCGCTGGATGCGAAGCTCGCCTTCCTGGCGTTGGGATCGGTGGTGCTGGCGGTGACGGGGGCGGAGGCGCTCTATGCCGATATGGGCCATTTCGGGCGCAAGGCGATCAGCATAGCCTGGCTCTACGCCGCCTTCCCCTGCCTGCTGCTCAACTATATGGGGCAGGGCGCCCTGCTGCTGGACCTGCCCGCGGCGGCGGAAAACCCCTTCTTCCTGCTCGCGCCGGAATGGGCGCGGCTTCCGCTGGTCATATTGGCCACGATCGCCACGGTGATCGCCAGCCAGGCGGTGATTTCCGGCGCCTTCTCCGTGACGCAGCAGGCGGTCCAACTCGGTTTCCTACCGCGCCTCAAGATCGCCCATACCAGCGCTGCGGCGGCGGGGCAGATCTATGTGCCGCTGGTCAACTGGGCGTTGCTGTTCCTGGTCGTGCTGCTGGTGCTGGGTTTCCAGTCGTCGAGCAACCTGGCGGCGGCCTATGGCATCGCCGTCACCGGGACCATGGTCATCACCACCTGCATGATGGCGGTGCTGACCTTCAGCGTATGGCGCTGGAACCGGCTGCTTGCCGCTGGCGTGACGGGGCTGTTCCTGACGGTGGACGGCGCCTATTTCCTGTCCAACGCGACGAAGATCCCCGATGGCGGCTGGTTCCCCCTATGGGTGGCGGCGGTGGTGTTCGTCATCCTGACGACCTGGTCGACCGGGCGGAAGATCATGAACTTCTATCTGCTGGAAGGGGCGATGGATGTCGAACTGTTCATCCAGTCCGTCTCCGGCTCCCTGAAGCGCGTGCCTGGCACGGCGATCTTCCTCAATTCCCGCGTCGAGGGCGTGCCGCCCGCGCTGCTGCACAATGTGAAGCATAACAAGATATTGCATGAGCGGGTGATCATCCTGACCGTGCGGACGGAGGGCGTGCCCCACCTGCCGCTGACCGGCCGTTCGGAAGTGACGGACCTGGGGTCCGGCTTCTACCGCGTGGTGCTGCGCCACGGTTTCATGGAGGAGGTCGACATTCCCGCCGCGATGAAGGCCGTCGAGGGCTGCGGCGGCCCCATCAACGTCAGCCAGACCAGCTATTTCCTCAGCCGCCAGACCCTGATCCCGTCGGAGAAGCCCGGCATGGCGATCTGGCGCGAAAAGCTGTTCGCATGGATGATGCGCAATGCGGTGACGCCGATGGATTTCTTCAAGCTGCCGACGAACCGCGTGGTGGAATTGGGATCGCAGGTCGAAATCTGATCCCCTCTTTGCATTTTCAACTTCACGCCGTCCTTCTCGCAAAGGCAAGGCATGGAAATCGCATGTGAAAATGATCCACTCCGCGTCTGATGCCCGTCATTGTGGGAAATTGTCCTGCACGGCGCCATGGGCCAGCCACGGAGGAACCGATGCGGCGCCGTCTTTGCAAATGGGGGACAGCTTTTATCCGGCGCGATCCGATCTCCTGCTGCGCCGGAGGGAGGTTTACGGCAGAGGGGGATTGATCCTTTGTCGTGACCCGAACGTTTCACCCAATAGAGGAGACAAGGCGACCCGATGACCGATACGCGCGCTCGCATCAACGCCATCGGGTGCGCCGTGCCCGCGCTGGACATGCATGGGCCGTTCATCCGATGGGCGACCGGGCAGTTGGACGATCCGCGAGAGCGGCGGCTGTTCCAGCGCATGGCGGAGCGGTCCGGCATCGAGCATCGCTGGTGCGCGCTGCCGCCGACGGCGGAGGGCGGGTCGCCGGTCGACCCCGGCGGCTTCTACGCGGGGGATATGCCGCCGACCTCGCTGCGCATGCGCTGCTATGCCGAACATGCGCCCCCCCTGGCGATGGAGGCGATTGCGCAGTTGAAGGCGCGGGTGCCCCTCGACGGGATCAGCCATCTGGTGGTGGCGAGCTGCACCGGCTTCGTCGCCCCCGGCATCGACCAGATCATCGCCGAACGTCTGGGGTTGGAGGGGGTCGAACGCACATTGGTCGGCTTCATGGGCTGCTATGCCGCCGTCGCGGCGTTGCGGACGGCGCGGCACATCGTCCGGTCGGAGCCCGATGCGCGGGTGCTGGTGGTGACGGTGGAACTGTCTTCCCTGCACTTCCAGCCGGAACGGCAGATCGAGCGGCTGCTGATGATGCTCCAGTTCGGGGACGGCGCGGCCGCCGCGCTGGTGACGGGGGAGGGCGCTGGCGTCGCCATCGATCGGCCCTTCTCGCTCAACCTGTCGGATTCGGCGGAACTGATCCGCTGGGACATAGGGGATAGCGGTTTCGTCATGCACCTGTCCGGAGAGGTGCCGGGGCGCATCCAGGCGGCGCTGGGCGATCCCTCGGTGCGCCGCCGCCTGTGGGGAAGCGACGATATGGCCGGGATAGACCGATGGGCGGTGCACGCAGGCGGCCGGTCGATCCTGGACGCGGTGGAGCAGGGACTGGAGCTTGGCCGCAATGCCCTGGCGCCTTCCCGCAGCGTGCTGGCGCGGTTCGGCAACATGTCTTCCTCCACCCTGATGTTCATCCTGCGCGACATGATGGAGGGTGCGGGGCAGGGGGTGGCGCTGGCCTTCGGGCCGGGACTGGCGGCGGAGGGGTTCCGCTTCGAAGGACTGGCATGAAGGCGCGCCTGCCCGCTCTGGTCGTCGGTGGCGGACCGGCGGGCACGGCGGCGGCGATCGCCCTGGCGCGGGCGGGGGCGCAGGTGCATCTCATCGACCGCCAGGGCGGCCCGCATGATGGCGTGTGCGGCGGCTTCCTTGGCTGGGATGCGTTGGCGGCATTGGCCGATCTGGGCGTGGACGCCTTCGCGCTGGGCGCACGGCCGATCCGGCGGTTGCGGCTGCTGGCGGACGGCCGGCGCATGGAACTGCCGCTGCCCCATGTCGCGGCGGGCCTCTCCCGACGGGTGCTGGACGAAGCGCTGATCGGTCGGGCGGCGCAGGCGGGAGCGGTCGTCCAGCGAGGCAGGGCGGTGCGCGCCGCCGACCCCGCAGCTCGCTCGATCCGCTTCGACGATGGCGGGCAATTGGCCGGCGACGCGCTGTTCCTGGCGACGGGCAAGCATGAATTGCGCGGATTGGCCCGCGATCTCGCCGGCTGCCGGGAAGCGCCCTGCGTCGGGCTTCGCGCAACCCTGCCCGGCAGCGCGGACCTGACTGGCGTGATCGAGATGCACCTGTTCGACGGCGGCTATGCCGGCCTGCTGCTGCAGGAGGATGGCGCCGCCAATCTCTGCCTTTCCGTTGCGCGGGACCGGCTGTCGGATGGCGTCCCCGCGATGATGCGGGCGATCATGGCGCAGGCGCCCCATCTGGCCGAGCGCGTGGGCGGAAAGATGCCGCCCCCTTTCGATGCGATTGCCGGCGTGCCCTATGGCTGGCGCGCCGCTGCGAGCGTGCCGGGCATCTTCCGCATCGGGGATCAGGGCGCGGTGATCGCTTCCCTGGCCGGCGACGGCATCGCCATTGCCCTCCACAGCGGGACCAGCGCGGCGCAGGCCTATCTGCGGGGCGGACCGCAGGCGGCGATGGGCTGGCAGGGCCAATGGCGCCGCCGCAGCCGGCGGCCGCTGGCCATTGCCGAAGCCTTGCGCCGCGGGGCGGCGGGGCCATGGGGGCGCGGGCTGCTGATGCGGTTGCTGGGCCTGATGCCGGGGCTCGGCGTTCAGGCCGCGCTGCTCACCCGCATATCCGCTCCACGCACAGGCGGAAGGAAAAGCGCCGCACGATCCGCACATCGTCCAGGCTGATGCCCGCCTCAGGCAACAACTCCGCCCAGTCGTCGGGGCGGAAAGACCGGGCGATGGACAGCCGACCATCCTCCCGCACGATGCGGTGGACGCGCAGCAGGCGGGCGAGCAGCGGAAAGCCCCAATAGGAAAAGCCATGCCGGTGCAGGTCGCAGACCAGCCAGCCCATCCGCGCCTCCGCCTCCATATGGCGCAGGAAGGTCATCAACTGCGCATCCGTCATATGGTGCGTCACCTGGCTGGAGATGATGAAGTCGAACCGTTCCGGCTGGTCCAGATAGTCCCCGGCGCGATAGTCGATGGCGAGGTCGGGCGGAGTCGCGTGGCGGGCTGCGGCAAGGCTCTTTTCATTGAGGTCGACGCCGATCAGTTCGGCCCCTATCCCGCGCCTCCTGGCCCAGCGGGCGACCGCGCGCAGGACGTCGCCGTCTCCGAAACCGACGTCGAGCAGGCGGAAATGCCGGGCCGAACCGATGGCGCGGTTGAGGAAGGCGATGGCGGGCCAGGCGGTGAAGGTCCAGCGGTTCACGCGGGCCAGGTCGTGCAGCACGCGTTCATAGACGGCGGGGTCCAGGTCCGGCGCGTCCATCTGTTCTTCCTGCCGCGAACGGATCGAAAGGTCGACCATATGCCCTCTCTTCTCTCCGGCATCATAGCATATTTTCATATCTTCATGGGTGCGGAGGCGCCGTTGATCCGGCAGTCGCGTCCAAAGCCTTGACGGAAGGCCGATTTGCTACCGCCAGCCGAGACCGAGCGCCTTTTGCAGCGCTATGTAATCCGCCGTCATTGCCGCCGTTCCCTGCGTCAGCGCCTGCGCCGCCGCCAGGCTCTGCCGCTCCGCGTCGAGAAGCTGGATGCGGGTGGCCGTTCCCGCCTCGAAACGCTGGCGCACCAATGCGGCGGCGCGGTCCGCCGAAGCCTTCGACCGGGCGGCGCTGGCGACGCTCAGCCGCCGGGCGCCGAAGCGGGAAAGCGCATCCTCGCCGTCGCGCAGGGCATTGAGCACCGCCTGCCGATATTGCGCCGCCGCCTCGTCCCGCGCGCCTTCGGCCTGTCCCACCCGGGCGGCGTTGCGGCCGAAATCGAGGAAGCTCCAACTCAGCCGCGGCATGGCGATGGCCGCCAGCGTGTCGAGGTCGACCAGATCGCCCGGATCGGTGCCGCCGATGCCGATCAGGCCCATGAAGCTGAGGCTGGGAAAGCGCGCAGCCTCCGCCACGCCGATCCTGGCGGTGGCGGCGGCGAACCGGCGCTCCGCCGCCCGGATGTCGGGACGACGCCTGAGCAGCGCGGCGGGATCGCCGACCGCCACCTGCGCCGGAGGCAGCGGGACCGGGGCGGGCGCGGCCAGCATGGCGTCGAGCGCGCCGGGCGCCTCCCCGGCCAGCGTGGCCAAGGCGTTCAGATAGGCGTCGCGCTCCGCGCTGAGCGGCAGCAGCGCGGCGTCGCTCTGCTCCAGTTGGTTGCGCTGCTGTTCCACCTCCAGGGCGGAAGCGGTCCCCTGAGCGTGGCGCTGCTCCGTCAGGCGCAGCATCTCGCGCTGCCGGGCGGCCGCCTGCTGCGCCAGCGCGATCCGTTGCTGCCGGTCGCGCAGATTGACATAGGCCTGCGCGATTTCAGCGGTCAGGCTGACCTGCGCGTCCGCGACATTGGCCTGCGCCGCCTCAACCTCAGCCCTCGCCGCCTCCACCCCGCGCCGCCGGCCACCCCACAGGTCGACCTCCCAACTCGCGTCGAAGCCCAGATTGTAGAAATTGAGCGACTGGCTGTCTCCGCCCTCCGAACTGTCTTCCTCCGAACTGCCCAGGTCGACGCCGGGCACGGTCGCATGGACGTAAAGGGCGGAGGCGTTGACATTGGGAAGGGCGTTGGCGCGCTCCGTCCGCAGCGAGGCGCGGGCCTGCCGCACCCTTGCCTCCGCCACGGCCACGCCGGGATTGGCGGCAAGCGCGCGGCTTTCCAGCGCATCGAGCACCGGGTCGCCCAACGCCGTCCACCAGGCTGCAGAGGCGGGAGCCTGCGCGCTGGCGTCGACGGGCGCCCTGGCGAATTGGGCGGCGGGGCTGACCGGCCTTGCGGCTTCCGGTCCATGATAATCCGGCCCCGCGGTGCAGGCGACGAGCGCCAGCAGGGGGAGGATGGCCGGAGGAAGGACGGTCTGGGGGAAACGCATGAAACCAGCCTCAATGCATCGCGACCGCTTGCCCCTTGGGCAAGGGACGCAGGAACAGCACCAGCGGCAATACAGCGATGATGCCGACCGCCAGCATCGTGAAGATGTCGTTATAGGTCATCACCAGCGCCTCCCGCTGGATCGTGCCGGACAATGACCGAAGCGCGGCGTCCTGCCCGCCCAGCGAATGGGCGAGGCCGCCGATATAATCCTGCACCTGGCCGCTATTGGCGCTCAGGCTTTCCTCCATGCGGCGGCTATGCAGCCAGCTTCGCTGGTCCTGGATGGTGGCGATGCCTGCCAGCGCCAGCGAGCCGCCCAGATTGCGGACAGCGTTGAACAGCCCGGCGGCATCGCCCGCATCCTCGCGCGGGACCGATGCGATGGCCGCCTGGTTGAGGAAGAGGAAACCGAACACGCTGCCGATGCCGCGCAGCAATTGCGACTCGACGAAATCATGGCCTACCGCCTGGTTGGTCAGCACCGTGTCGACCCAGCAGCTCGTCGCCATGATGAACAGCCCGGCGCCCACCGCGATGCGGATGTCGAGGTGCCGGATCAGCAGGGGGGTGAGCGGCATCAGCATCAGGCTGGGAATGCCGGACAGCAGGACGATCCGGCCCGATTGGAGCGCGTCATAGCCGGCGATCGCCGCCAGGAACTGCGGGATGACGAAGGCGGTGCCGTAGAGCATCATGCCGATCACCAGCCCCATCAGCGCCACGGCGCCGAATTGGCGGTCGAGCAGCAGTTTCAGCCGGATGACCGGCCTTTTCGCGAAATATTGCCCGGCGAACAGCAGGATGAAGCCGACGCCGGAGACGATCGACATCAGGACGATCTCGCTGCTCTGGAACCATTGTTCCCGCTGTCCCTCTTCCAGCACGATGGTGAGGCCGCCCAATCCCAGAGCCATGCCCGCAATGCCGAGCCAGTCGGCCTGCCGGAATTCGCTGAGGCGCGGCTTTTGATGCGGCATCGTCGCCAGCAGAAGGGTGATGAGCAGGATGCCCACCGGCAGGTTCAGGAAGAAGGCGTAATGCCAGCTTATATTCTCCGTCAGCCATCCGCCGACCAGCGGGCCGAGCACGGGACCGAGGATGGCGGTGACGCCGAACAGCGCGTTGCCGATCGGCTGCTGCGAACGGGGGAGGCGCGTGGCGATGATGGTCATCGCCGTGGGGATCAGCGCGCCGCCGGTAAAGCCCTGTCCGACGCGGCCGATGACCATGGTGGTCAGATCGCTGGCCATGCCGCACAACATGGAAAAGCCGGTGAAGAGGAAGGCGGCGGCGAGCAGCAGGGTACGCAACCCCAGCAGCCGTTCCAGCCAGGCGGCGAGCGGGATGATGATGATTTCCGCGACCAGATAGGATGTCGCGATCCAGGTGCCCTCCGTCCCGCTGGCGCCGATTTCGCCCTGGATGGTGGGCAGCGCGGAATTGACGATGGAAATGTCCAGCGTCGCCATCATCGCGCCCAGGCTGCCCGCGATGACGGCCAGCCATGCGGCGGTGTCGGCGCGTTCGGGCTGGGGCGGTGCGGCCGAAGCGGCGGTTCCGTTCATCGGCCGATCCGGGCGTTATGCCGCTCCTGCTCCCGGCGGATCTGCGCGGCGGCGTTCCGGGCCGAACGGGTGTCGACGGACACTTCGACGGACATGCCGGGCACCAGCAGCTTCCGGGTTTCGGGTCCGGCGCTGACGGCGATGCGCACCGGGATGCGCTGGACGATCTTGGTGAAATTGCCGGTGGCGTTCTGCGGCGGCAGGACCGAAAACTGGGCGCCGGTGCCGGGCGCGATGCTGGCGACCCGCCCCGGCAGCTCCACGCCGGGCAGCGCGTCGACCTCGATCTTCACCGGCTGGCCGACGCGCATCAGGCCCAGTTGCGTTTCCTTGAAATTCGCCTCGACATAGAGGCTGGCCTTCGGGACCAGCGTCATGAGGCGGCTCGCGGCCTGAACGAACTGGCCCTGCCTGACGCTTTTGTCGCCGATCCGCCCGTCCGCGGCCGCCCGTAATATCGTCGCCTCCACATTGGTGCTGGCGGCCGAAAGCTGCGCGCGCGCCGCCTCCCCCTGCGCTTCCGCCTGCCGCACCTGCGTCTGCAGGGTGGCGATCCGCTTCTGCGCGCTGGTCAGCGTCGCCCTGGCGGCAGCGGCCCTTGCCCGCGCCTGGATCGCCTGGTTCTGAAGCTCCGACAGGCGCTCGCGGGTTTCAGCCCCGCTCGCCGCCAGCGGGCGATAGCGCTCCACCTCGCTCGCGGCGAAGGCGGCATTGGCGTTGGCGGCGTTCAGATCGGCCTCGGCCTGGGCGATGGCGGCGCGTTGCTCCGCAATCTGGGCGACGACGCCTGCAGCATTGGCCCTGGCCACATCGATCTGCGCCACGGACTGGGCAGCCTGCGCCCGATAGTCGCGGGGGTCGATCTGCACCAGTGGCTGGCCTGCCCTCACATCCTGGTTCTCCTCGACGAAGACGCGGTCGACATAGCCGGACACCTTCGGCGCGACCGTGATCGAATCGGCCTGGATATAGGCGTCGTTGGTCGATTCCTGATATTTGCCGAAGGTTTCGAAGCGGATGAACCACAGCACGCCGCCCCCGATCAGCGCCAGCGCCGCAATCAGCAGGATCAGGCGCGTGCGCGGACTCTTGAGCGCGGAGGGGCGGCTCTGGCCCGAGTCGTCGCCATGGAGGGAGGAAGAAGCCACTGTCTCAGAATTCATGGAGGGAACCCGCTGATCTCTATCCCGTTCCTATGCTCGCGCTTGCACTATAGCGCAACACCATTTATTGAGGTTCCTCATGAATGGCGCTGACGAACAGCTACTGACCGACCTTTTTCGGGTCATCACGCTGATCCGCCGGTCTTTCGACCGCGCGATGACGGAGCAGGGCGCGTCGCTTGCCCAGACCAAGATATTGATGTGCATTAAGGCGCAGATGGGAATGGCGCGCGCCGCCGACGTGGCCGAAATCATGAACCTTGCGCCCCGCACGGTGACGGAGGCGCTGGACGGGCTGGAGCGCGAAGGGCTGATCCAGCGAGTGCCGGACAAGGAGGATCGGCGGGTGAAGCGGCTTGCCATCACGCCCGCCGGAGAGGCGGCGGTGGCCGTGACGGAACCCCTGCGGGTGGAATTGGGGGCAAGGCTTTTGAACGCCCTGACGCCGTCCGACAGGCGGCATTTTCATGCTGCGCTGCAAAAATTACTGCAGGGACTGGCTGACGCCTGACCTTTGATCCGCGCGATATTCTCTGTTATCATCGCCTGGTCGACCGGCATAAGCCCGGCGGCAGGGGAGAGTGCTATGGAGCGTATGCATTACAGCATGTGCCAATGCAGCGTCGGGTTGCTGAGCCTGTGCAGCGCATCGGCCCTGGCGTTGACCGGCACGCTCTATATCCTGCTCCACTGATCGCTGCGGCGAGCATCGGCAAGGCCGCGCCGCATCGTCGAATGCGGCGCGCACGCTAAAGATCAGTCCTTTTCCACCTGGCCCACGTCCCGCACCGCGCCGCGCGCCGCATTGGTGGTGAGCGCCGCATAGGCCCGCAGGGCAGGGGAAACATTGCGCTTGCGACCGAGCGGCTTCCACGCCTTCGCGCCGCGTCCCTCCATCTCCGCCTTGCGGGCGGCGATGACGGCGTCGTCCAGGTCCAGCCTGATGACGCGATTGGGAATATCGATGAGGATGGGGTCGCCGGTCGCGACCAGCGCGATCAGCCCGCCCTCGGCCGCTTCGGGCGACACATGGCCGATGGAAAGGCCCGACGTGCCGCCGGAAAAGCGCCCGTCGGTGATGAGCGCACAGGCCTTGCCCAGCCCCTTCGACTTCAGATAGCTGGTCGGGTAGAGCATTTCCTGCATGCCCGGCCCGCCCTTCGGCCCTTCATAGCGGATGACGACGACATCCCCCGCCTTCACCTCATTGCCCAGGATGCCGGCGACCGCCGCATCCTGGCTTTCATAGACGCGGGCCGTGCCGTGGAAGGTCAGGATGGACTCGTCCACCCCCGCCGTCTTCACGATGCAGCCTTCCGGCGCGATATTGCCGAACAGCACGGCCAGCCCGCCATCCTTGGAGAAGGGGTGCTCCGCGCTGCGGATGACGCCGGTCTCGCGGTCGGTGTCCAGTTCCTCCCAACGGGCGTTCTGGCTGAACGCCTGGGTGGTGCGGACGCCGCCGGGGGCGGCGCGGAAGAAGTTGCGGACCTCCTCGCTATTGGTGCGGCCAATGTCCCAGCGGTTGAGCGCATCGCCCAGCGTCGGCGCATGGACGGTCGGCAGGGTCGCGTCGACCAGTCCGGCGCGTTCCAGCTCGCCCAGGATCGCCATGATGCCGCCCGCGCGATGGACGTCCTCCATATGCACGTCATTCTTGGCCGGGGCGACCTTGCAGAGGCAGGGAACGCGCCGTGACAGACGGTCGATGTCGGCCATGGTGAAGTCCACCCCGCCCTCATAGGCGGCGGCGAGCAGGTGAAGCACCGTATTGGTCGACCCGCCCATGGCGATGTCCAGGCTCATCGCGTTCTCGAACGCGGCGAAGGTGGCGATGTTGCGGGGCAGGGCCGACGCGTCGTCCTGTTCGTACCAGCGCTTGGCGAGGTCGACGATGGTACGGCCCGCCTCCAGGAACAGCTTTTCGCGGTCGGCATGGGTGGCCAGCGTCGACCCGTTGCCCGGCAGCGACAGCCCCAGCGCTTCGGTCAGGCAGTTCATCGAATTGGCGGTGAACATGCCGGAGCAGGAACCGCAGGTCGGGCAGGCGGACCGCTCGATGACCTTCACTTCCTCGTCGGTATAGCTGTCGTCGGCCGCCACGACCATGGCGTCGACCAGGTCCAGCGCGACGGTCTTGCCGCGCAGCTCGGTCTTGCCGGCCTCCATCGGACCGCCCGAAACAAAGATGGTCGGGATGTTGAGGCGCATCGCGGCCATCAGCATGCCGGGCGTGATCTTGTCGCAGTTGGAGATGCACACCAGCGCGTCGGCGGTGTGGGCGTTCACCATATATTCGACGCTGTCCGCGATCAGATCCCGGCTGGGCAGCGAATAGAGCATGCCGTCATGGCCCATGGCGATGCCGTCGTCGACCGCGATGGTGTTGAATTCCTTGGCGACGCCGCCCGCCGCCTCGATCTCCCTCGCGACAAGCTGGCCCAGATCTTTGAGGTGCACATGCCCCGGCACGAACTGGGTGAAGCTGTTGGCGATGGCGATGATGGGCTTGCCGAAATCCTCGTCCTTCATGCCGGTGGCGCGCCAGAGGCCGCGCGCGCCCGCCATGTTGCGGCCGTGGGTGCTGGTGCGTGAACGATAATGCGGCATGGGTCTGTCCTCGGTTCCTCTCCGGCCCGCCTTACGCCATTGGGGACAGGTTGTGAAATATATTGCGGGCACGCTATAAGGTCGTAGGATGAATGAATGACATGGACCTGCGCCAGCTCAACCATTTCCTCGCCGTGGCGGAGGAACTGCATTTCGGCCGCGCCGCCGAACGGCTGGGCATGACCCAGCCGCCGCTCAGCCAATCCATCATGGCGCTGGAGCGCGAACTGGGCGCGCCTCTCTTCACCCGGACCAAGCGGCAGGTGGCGCTCACCCCCTTTGGACGGCAATGGCTGGAGCATGTCCGGCCCGCCGTGGGGGCCGTGGCCGACCTGGCTGCCGCGGCGCGGCGGCTGCGGGCGGGGACGGTCGGGCGGCTCGCCCTCTCCTTCGTCAGTTCGGCGGACTACAGCATCCTGCCCGCGCTGGTGCGGCGCTATGCCAATGCCTTTCCCGACGTCGACATGACGCTGATGGAAGCGACGAGCGACGTGCAGGTGGAGGCGCTGGTCGAAGGGCGGACCGACGCCGGGCTGCTGATCCCGCCCGCGTCCGGCCTGCCCGCCGCCATCGATTATCGCCCGTTGCTGCGCGAGCCGCTGGTCGCCGCCGTGCCGGAGAATTGGGCGAAGGACGGCCGCCTGCTGGTGGAGGAGGGCAGGCTGGCCGGAGAGAGCTGGCTCGACCAGCCGTTGCTGCTTTTCCCACGCCACGTTTCGCCCACCTTCCACGACCTGATCGTCGATCATTATCGGGTCAGGGGGCGGGAGCCGCATGTGCGCCAGCGGGCGATCCAGATGCAGACGATCATCAGCCTGGTGTCCGCCGATATGGGATTGGCGCTGGTCCCTGCGTCCCTGCGCAACCTCGCCCGGACGGGCGTGCGCTACCTGCCGCTGGCCGGCCCCGCTCCCCTGCTGGAAACCGGCCTGGCATGGCGCCGGTCGGACGAGGCGCCGACGCTGCGCGCCTTGCTGGGCATAGCCCTCGACATGGCCGAGGGCTGACCGCCTTACCGGACGACGGCGCGGGTATAAAGGTGCCAGGTCGCATAGCCCAGCACGGGCAGCACCACCGCCAGCCCCACCAGCGCGGGCAGGGCGCCCAGCACCAGCAGCGCCACCACGATCAGGCCCCAGGCCGCGACCGTCACCGGATTATGCCATGCCACGCGGCAGGATGTGCGCACCGCGACGCCCCAGTTGACCGGCTTGTCCACCGCCATGGGAAAGGAAACGACGCTGACCGCCAGCGTCAGCAGGGCGAAGCCGAAGCCGACCAGATTGCCGACCACGATCATACGCCAGCCCTGCGACGTGCCGAACAGGGCCGAAAGGAAAGCGCCCGGGGAGGATGTCGACCCAGGCACATTTTCCAGCGTCGCATGATAGATGAACCAGGCCGCCGCCATCCACGCCATGAACAGCAGCGCCAGCACGCAGGTCAGGTCGAACAGGGCGGAGCCGCCCGGCTTGCGGATCACGTCCAGGAAATGGCGCCAGCGCGCGTCCAGCCCCGCCTCCCGCCGCCGCGCCAGTTCGTAGAAGCCGCTGGCGAAGGCTGGCCCCAGCAGGATCGCGCCCGCCACCAGCGGGAAGATCAGCGGCAGGATCGACATCTGGCTGGCGGACATGATCGCCAGCGCGACAATGATCGGATAGATGAAGCCGATGAACAGCAGATCGCCCCTTTTGGCCAGGAAATCGTCCCAGCCCTGGCGCAGGGCAATGCGCAGATCGTCGAACGTGATGGTGCGGACGGAAATATCTTTCCCGGCGGACGCCGCCTGGGACGGGTGAGCCATTGCCATGGTGCGCTCTCCTGACCGAACGCCATGAAGCCCTTTATTCCGATCTGTCCTCTGTCGGGACATGCGCGCCTTCCGGGCGAGCATCTCTCGGCATGAGGGATGCGCCTCATGGCCAATGGCGGCATCCTACACCCGGAACACCGCATCCGCCAGTCCCTCCGATCCCGGGCCGCAACGACATTTCCGCCTTCGCTCATGGGTGGTTCTGAACCGGAACGCATAGCGTTCTTCTCGGCCATCTTTGCGAAGCGGGTTAACCCATGGCATTGAAAATCTGTTTTCGGAACCGGGACAAGGAACGGGAATCCCCTCCTCGCGCTTATCGGTGAACAGGCGGACAGGAGCGATCATGGACAAGAGCCGCAGGGGCACCCGAACGCCCTGCACGCATATCGTCATCACGGGCGCGTCGAGCGGCATAGGCCAGGCCACGGCGGAGGCTTTCGCGGGCCAGGGCGCAAAGCTGGTTTTGGCGGCGCGGGATGGCGAGGCGCTGGAAGCCGTGGCGGAAAGGTGCCGACGGGCCGGCGCGGAGGTGCTGACCGTGCCGCTCGACATCGCGGATGCGGAGGCGGTGCGGCAACTTGCCCAGTCGGCGCGCGATTTTTGCGGATCGATCGACCTCTGGTTCAGCAATGTCGGCGTCGGGGCCGTCGGCAAGTTCGTCGACGTCCCGATCGAGGCGCATGAACGGACGATCCGCTCCAACCTCATCGGCCATATGAATGACGCCCATGCGGTGCTCCCGATCTTCATGGCGCAGCGGCATGGGATCTTCGTCAACATGATCTCGCTCGGCGGACTGACCGGCACGCCCCATGCCGCCGCTTATGGAGCGAGCAAATTCGGCCTGCGCGGCTTTTCGGAGGCACTGCGAGCCGAAATGACGGAATGGCCGGACATCCATATCTGCGACGTCTATCCGGCCTTCGTCGACACGCCCGCGCTGCGCCATGCCGGCAATTATACGGGCAAGGCGCTGACCGCTCCATCGCCCATGCTGGACCCGAGGAGGGTGGCGGCCGCCATCGTCGGCCTGGCCGACCGGCCCCGCGACAGCGTGCTGCTGGGGGCGCCGACCTGGTTGGTGCGGTTCGCCCATCCGCTTGCGCCCTCGCTGCTCAGCCGGATCGGGAATCTGGCCTTCGGGCGCTACTTCGCCTCGGCGGAACGCGCGCCGGTCTCGCGGGGCAATCTGTTCGATCCGCCTCGGGACAGCGGCGGCATCGATGGCGGCTTTCGCAAGCCCGCGCCGGAACGGCGGAGGGCGGTTCTGTCGGCGGGCGCAGGCGTGGCGGCCGGGGTTCTGCTCCTCGGCCTGCTGTCGGCGCGACGTTCGTTCGGGCGATAGCGGAATGACGGCGCCCCTGGATTGCCTGGTGGTGGGCGCAGGCCCAGCCGGCCTGACGGCGGCCATTTATCTCGCCCGCTTCCATCTCAGGATCGCCATCGTCGACGCGGGCAACAGCCGCGCCGCGCTGATCCCGCATACCCGCAATCATGCAGGCTATCCGGGCGGCATATCGGGCCGGGAACTGCTCGCGCTGATGCGTCGCCAGGCGGCGGAATTCGGCGGCGAGGTGACGGAAGGACTGGTCACGGGGCTGGAGAAGGACGGCGACATTTTCCTGGCGCATGTCGAGACCGGGGCATGGCAGGCGCGCAGCGTGCTGCTGGCGACCGGCGTGGTGAACAACGCGCCGCCCATGTCGCCCGACATTCACGATGCGGCGCTGCGGCAGGGCTTGTTGCGCTATTGCCCGATCTGCGACGGATATGAAGCCACGGACCGGCGCATCGCCGTCATCGGGACGGGCGAGCGCGGCGCGAACGAAGCGATGTTCCTGCGCACCTATTCGGCCGACATCAGCTTGATTTCACCTCAGGGAGATCATGAACTGTCCGCCGACCAGAGGATGAGGCTGGAGGAGGCGGGCGTCGCGTTGGTGAACGGCCCTTGCGAACCCCTCCGCATCGAGGGCGAGCGCATATTGGTGCCGACGCCGAACGGGGCCGAAGCCTATGATACGGCCTATCCCGCGCTTGGATCGATCATCCGGTCGGAACTGGCGATGATGCTGGGCGCTGAAGCCACGGACGACGGCTGCCTCCTTGTCGACGACCATCAGCGCACGAGCGTGCCGGGCCTTTACGCCGCCGGCGACGTCGCCAAGGGCCTGGACCAGATCAGCCACGCCATGGGTGAGGGCGGCGTCGCCGCCACCACGATCCGCAACGACCTGGCGGCGAGGATTTCGCTGCTTCGATAGGCTGGCCTATCGCCCGGACCCGTTTTGCGCCGCGGATGAACCCGAAGACCCTTGCGTCGCCGTGGGACTGTCGGCGGCGGAAACGGCGCCCCGCGTGCTGGTCTCTCCATCCGTCATGGCGGTGCCGGGGCCTTCGCCGGGAATGCCGTCCGGCACGGTGCCGGCGGTCGTGTTGCTGGGCGCGAAGGTGGAATCGCCGGAATCGGCCTGATCGGATGGCGCGCATGCGGCCAGCGCGACAAGGAGAAATGCGGGTTCGGCCATTTTCATCGCTTCATTACCCTCTGATGACTGTTATTCTGCAACGGCCCAATTTCAGGGCCGTTCCCGCAAATCCGCCTCCATATAAAACTATATCAGCCCGCGCCGCCGGGTAGGACGGCGGAAAATGACAGAGGTGACACTTTACCGAGTTCCGGCCATGTGCGCCAAAGTGTCACGGTTGATTTCGGGGAGGGGCGCGGAATGGGCCATTCCTGCGACATCGCCGGCATAATGACCGCTGAGCGATATAAATTTGCCTATGTCGTGAAAGTGCCGGCGAAATCCCGCGCCCGTCGGGTAAAGTGTCATCCGTGCTTTTTGTTGGAGGATCGCCGCAGAGGGGATTCACACGGACTCAGCATGTGCTAGATTCCGCATATGTTCTACCAGCCCGATCTCTTCGAGCAATCTCCGCCGCCATCCAGCCCGTCATCGCGACGCGGGGCGGCCGCGCTTCCGGACCTTGTCGAACGCATATCGACCGTATCGAAACGGCCGCGCTATGCATTGCTGGTGCTGAAGCTGATCGCGCAGGAAGCCGGTTCTCATGACAGCGTCGGTCCCTATGTCGGAAGCGGCAAGGGGAGGGTGCCGGTGCGCGACTGGCTATGCCAGGCGCTCGCGCCCCTTGCGCAACGGGATTGTCGGCGGCGCGCCATGATCGACGCGGTGCGCGCCGATCTCATCTCGCGGGCAGGCATGGTCGACCCGGAAGAGATGGAACGCCGGCTCGAACAGGAGGTCCGGTCGCGGATCTTGCGGTCCGGCCGGACGAATGTGAGCCGGGTCGTGTCCGACCTGGTCCGCGCCGGCCTGCTGCGCCGCCACTATCAGGGGTATCGGGTCGATCATCCCAATCGCGGCGCCCAGCGCGAAGCCGTCTATACGATCACGGCCGAGGCGAAGCGGGCGCTCCAGCGCCATTGAGGGACATGGGATGACCGGAGTTCAGCAATCCTCGTCTGGCAGGCGTCCGGTTCTTGCCATTGAGGGGCGGAACTCCCATCGTCTCCCTCCTGTCCGCACATTGTCGGAATTTAACATAAGATATATTATCGGTCTTATTGCAAGGCGATGACGAACAGGCAAGTGATGGTCCGGCAAAGAAATGCCCTGCCCCTCGCGGGACAGGGCTTTCGCGGCCTGGATGAGCCGGTCGCGTTTCGCCGGCAAGGATCGATCCTCACGGCATTTCAGGACCGGCCTTATTCTTCGCCATTGTCCTTGACGCCGACCGTCGGCACGTCGATGGTTTCCTTCTTGCTGCCGACGACCACTGCCTTGGAATCGACGTCGACCTTCGGCAGTTCGCCGCCCTTCACGCTGACTTCGGGAACGTCGCCGCCGGAGACATCCGCTTTCCAGAAGCCGGTCGCGAACAATATTCCGGCAATCGCCAGAATGACGATCAATAGGATCGCAATGGTCCGGCCGCTGCGATGCTTGTGAACGACGACGCGGTCATCCGTATAACGATCTCTATGAACTTCAGCCATCTCCGTCCTCCTCCTCAAGAGACGAGGGAAACAATCGGCTCTCAACTCTTGTTCCACTCTTCATTCAAGGGGGGGCGCCCTTCGGACAATTTCCGCGCCGGGGAGGTTCACCATTTGTCGCAAATCGATTGCCTTTCGCCTGCCGCCAGGCAAAGAAAAGGGCGGATAAAAAAAAGGGGCGCATTCATGAAAACGGGGTTCTGTGCATTGGCGCTTGCAATCGGCTTGGCCCTGCTGCCCGTGCCGGCGCATGCGGACGACCCCAATGATCCGACCATGCGCAGCGCCGCCGCGCGCGCGCGGGACCGCGCGACCATCAAGCGGATGAACCAGCAGCAGCTAGCCTATGTCCGTCAACGCGACGCCAGGATCATGCAGAACTACCGCCAGGCGCAGGGCCAGCGGGAAGGCTATGCCGACGCCCGCGACGAATATGCGCGCAGTATGGCCGAATGGCGCCAGGCCGTCGCGGCTTGCAACGCCGGACGATGGGAATATTGCGACGATTGATCCGGATGGCGGATCGGGCCGTTCCTATGGCTTGCCCTTTCCGTACCCTAAATGGTCATGCTGCCGCTTCAAATCGCCCGGTCAGGAAACGGCGACGGGCCGGGGGTAGGGAAACTCCCTCCCCCCTCGCCCCTTACAGCCCGTCCAGGCCCTTGCTGACCAGGATGTTCACCGCGACGCGGCGATTTTGCGCCTTGCCCTCGATGGTGTCGTTGCTCGCGACGGGGTCCGCCTCGGCCATGCCGGTCGGGGTCAGCATGCGATAGGGCTTCCAGCCGCAGGCCTGCTGAAGATAATTGACGACGCGGCCGGCCCGCTTCTCGCTAAGCTCCTGGTTGAATTCATCGTCTCCGGTGGAATCGGTGTAGCCGACGACCAGCAACAGGGCGTTGCTCATCCCCTCGGCCGTGGCCGCCGTGGCGCAAAGGTCGTTCTTGGCCTGGGCCGACAGCACGGCCTTGCCGGTGTCGAAATTCACGTTGGTCGTGCTCTTCACATTATATTGGTCGATCTCGCCCATGCGACCGCGCAGCGCCGCCGTCGCCGCAGTCTGCTCCTCAAAGCCCTGGGCGGTGCCGTTGTGGATCATCGATGCGGTCTTCAGATCCTTGTTCTGGAGATTGATCTGGCTCGCCACCAGGCCCTCGCCCGATTGCAGCGTCTTGACCGTGACCGGCAGGCCGTTCAGCAGCGAGGTCGCGGCAAGCCTGCTGCGATTGAGGCCAAAAAGGCCCTTGCTGGCGCTGATCTTGGTGGCGTCGTTGATGGAGATAACGGATTTGGTGCCGTCGGCGGCCGTGACCTGCATCTTGTCGCCGCTGCGCGCGGAAATGATGCCCTTGATTTCAGGGCCTGCGGTCTTTTCGGCCGGCAGATAGGCGGTCGCCGAAACGTCGGCGGCCGGCGCCTCCTGCGTCTGCGCAGCCACGCTGGCCGACGAAGCGCCGGCAAGCAGGGCAAGAACGAAGAGATATTTCGGGCTGTTGGAAACCACACTCATCACGTTACTCCTCCAAAATCGGTCAGTCGGGCCTGCATGATCGCAGCTTTTCGTCCGACTGCCGGTCGCGTGATGGCGTATTCGGCTGTCAGAACCCCCTCCATTTGCCTTCCCAGAATATGCCTCATGACGTCACGGATGAACGCCATGGACATTCTGCCTGTTGATGCCGACCTTTCTGCTACATGAACAATCCGGTGCATTCCATCAGTTGCGTAGGCAATAGGAGCGCATACTGCGACGAACCGATGGAAATGCCCGATGCAAATGGACCTATGCATCAGTGAAGCGGGCCAATAGATCATGGACGGGATTGTTCCGATCCGCCGGTATTTGCTTTGATAACAGCAGGATCGAAATAATGGGCCAAGTTCGCCCTTCTGCTATTTATCCTTCTGAAACATTCATTTGCCCGTGTTCAAATGACCGTCGCCCATCCGCGTCGGATCGATCCGGGCGCGCGAGCCGCAACGACTCATGTCCCGCCGCCCGCCCCGATCGCCGCGGAGGGAGAAAGCGTTGAACAGGCATCGGCAATGCGGACGCCCGAACTGCTTTCGTCAGAATGTCGTCACGCCCAGCTTGCGGGGCTTGGTGAAGGGGTGGGACGTGGACAGCCCGCCGTCGACGACAAGCGCATGACCATTGATGTAGCTCGCCTGGTCGGATGCCAGGAAGGCGATGGCTTCCGCCAGTTCGCCCGGCTCCCCGCCGCGCTGCGTGGGATTGAGCTGCCCGATCATCTCCTCCCGCCCCTTTGCGCGGGCGGCGTCGTAGAGCGA
Source organism: Sphingobium sp. HDIP04 (assembly GCF_000445085.1). Taxonomy (NCBI): domain Bacteria; kingdom Pseudomonadati; phylum Pseudomonadota; class Alphaproteobacteria; order Sphingomonadales; family Sphingobiaceae; genus Sphingobium; species Sphingobium sp. HDIP04. The sequence continues at coordinate 23,653 of NZ_ATDO01000098.1, forward strand.
CTGCGTCATGCCCGTTTCGACAAGGCCGGGACATACGGCGTTGACGCGTATCCCCGTCCCGGTGAGTTGCTGCGCGGCGGTCTGCACCAGATTGATGACGCCCGCCTTGGACGCGGAATAGGCCGGCCCGCCCGCGCCGGCGCGCAGCCCCGCCACCGACGCCGTGCAGATGATGCTGCCCGGTCGCCCAGCGTTGATCATCGCCTCCGCGCCGTGCCGGATCGCCAGAAAGGGTCCGATCAGGTTCACTTCCAGGATTTTCGCCCAGTCCTCCGCCGTCTGCTCGAACAGGCCGGCCAGGCCGCCGCTGATGCCGGCATTGGCGGCGATGATGTCGACGCCGCCCAGATCGCGGACCGCCGCCGCGATCAGCGCCTGCACATCGCCGGCGGACCCGGCATCGCCCCGCATGGCGACGATGCGTTCCTGGCCGACGGCCGTTTCCTCGACGCCTTCGGACAGGTCGAAGGCGATGACCCGCGCGCCCTCCCCTGCGAACAGGCGCGCGGTTGCCCGGCCGATGCCCGAACCCGCGCCCGTCACGACGACGCTCTTGCCATGGAAGCGGCCGGTCACAGCGCGCCCTTTATGGTCGTGCCGCCGTCGACGACGATCGCCTGGCCCGTCACATATTCGGCCGCTTTCGACGCGAGGAAAACGGCCGTGCCGGCGATGTTCTCCGGCTCCCCGATGCGGCCGAGCGGGGTCACGCGCCGCAATTCGGCTTCGGCCTTCGGGTCTTCCCACAAGGCGCGGGCAAAATCCGTGCGGATGACGCCGGGCGCGATGGCGTTGACGCGCACATTATGCGGCCCGAATTCGACGGCGAGGTTGCGGACGAGCTGGAAATCCGCCGCCTTGGAGACATTATAGGCGCCGATCACATCCGATCCGATCAGGCCGCCTATGGACGATATGATGATGATCGATCCGTCCTTGCGCTGTTGCATCTGCGGTGCGACCGCGCCGATCAGCCAATGGTTGGCCAGCACGTTATTGTCGAAGATCTTGCGGAACTGTTCGTCCGTGATGCCCGACATCGGGCCGTAATAGGGGTTGGACGCGGCGTTGCAGACCAGGACGTCGATTTGCCCGAAATGTTCGCGCGTCTGCTCTACCATGGCGTGCAGCGCCGCCTTGTCGGATATGCTGGCGGCGATGGCGACGGCGCGCTCAGTCCCGCACCGCGCGTTGATGGCGGCCGCCACCTCCTCGCAGGCCTGCTGCTTGCGGCTGGAAATCACCACATTGGCGCCCGCCTCCGCAAATGCTTCCGCAATGGCGCGCCCGATGCCGCGGGACGAGCCGGTGATGATCGCGGTCTTGCCGCTCAGGTCGAACAAATCCATGCCCTTCTCCCTTTTGGACTTCCAGCCGTTCACGAATTGACGGTCGGGTCCAGTGCGCCCGCCATGCAGGCCCGTCTCCATGCCTCGCTTGCCAGAGGCTGGATCTTCGCCACCATGACCTCCGCTTCGCTGCTCGACGCATTGCCGTCCGCCATGCGTTTCTTCACGCCCTGCAATATGCCGGCCATGCGGAACAGATTATAGGCGAAATGCCAGGACAGATCGGGCAACGGACCGCAACCGGCCGCATCGCAATATCGATCCATGGCCTGGTCCAGGGTCATCAGCCCCTCCCCCTCCAGGTCCAGCCCGCCCAGCCAGGAACGGCCATCGGCCGGCATGATCCAGTTCATCGCCAGATAGGCGAAATCGGCCAGGGGATCGCCGATGGTCGCCAGTTCCCAGTCTATCACCGCCAGAACCTTTGGCCGGTCCTTCGCGAAGATCAGATTGTCGATGCGAAAATCGCCATGGATGATCGAGTTGCGCGTCTGCCGGGGCACCGTGCGCGGCAGCCATTCGATCAGTTTCTCCATCTCCGGGATATGGTCCGTCTGCGCCGCGCGATATTGCTTCGTCCAACGCCCCACCTGGCGTTCGAAATAATTGCCGGCGCGCCCGAAGCCGCCCAGGCCGATTTTTTCATAGTCCAGCGAATGAAGCCGCGCCAGCGCATCGATCATCGCCTCGTAAAAGGCGCGCCTTTCCCCCTTCCCGATCTCAGGCAAGGCCCCGTTCCAGAAGCTGCGCCCGTCGACCATCTCCATCATGTAGAACAGGGCGCCCGCGACGTTCCTGTCCTCGCACAGGGCCACGGGCCTGGGCACCGGAAAGCCCGCGGGATGCAGAGCGGAGATCAGCCGATATTCCCGGTCGACCGCATGGGCCGAGGGCAGCAAGTCCCCGAATGGCTGGCGGCGCAGAACATATGTCCTTTCGCCGGCCTCGATCCTGTAAGTCGGGTTGGACTGGCCGCCGGGAAATTTCCCGATCCGTCCAAGACCCTGGAAATCCGGCACGGCGCGCGCCATCCAGCGCGCCAGCGACGCTTCGTCGAGGTCGCTCACCGCCGGTCCCGATGGCGGCTGAATTCGGCCCGCGCGATCGCGCGGCGATGCACTTCGTCAGGGCCGTCGACGATGCGCATGGTGCGCAGGCCCGCCCATATCCGGGCGAGTTCGAAATCCGGCGAAACGCCCGCCGCGCCATGGGCCTGGATCGCGTCGTCGACGATGCGCAGCGCCATGGCGGGCGCCTGCACCTTGATCATCGCGATTTCGTTCCTTGCGGCCTTGTTGCCCGCCTTGTCCATCATGTCGGCCGCCTTCAGGCAGAGCAGGCGCGTCATTTCGATCTCTATGCGCGCATTCGCCACCCGTTCCTCCCACACCGAATGTTCGGCAATGGCCTTGCCGAAGGCGGATCGCGAAAGCAGGCGCCGGGACATCATGTCCAGCGCCTCTTCCGCCGCGCCGATCGTGCGCATGCAATGATGGATGCGTCCAGGCCCCAGCCGGCCCTGCGCGATTTCAAAACCGCGTCCCTCGCCCAGAAGCAGATTGCCGGCCGGCACGCGGACATTGTCCAGCAGGATTTCCGAATGCCCATGCGGCGCATCGTCATAGCCGAACACCGAAAGATTGCGCCTGATCGTCACGCCCGGGGTGTCGAGGGGCAGCAGCAGCATGCTCTGCTGCTCGTGGCGCGCCGCGGCGGGATCGGTCTTTCCCATCAATATGGCGATCTTGCAGCGCGGGTCTCCGGCGCCCGATGACCACCATTTCCGCCCGTTGACGACATAATCGTCGCCATCGCGGTCGATCGAGGTGCGTATGTTGGTGGCGTCGGAGGAGGCCACCTCAGGCTCGGTCATCAGGAAGGCGGAACGGATCGCGCCGTCCATCAGCGGTTTCAGCCAGCGGTCCTTCTGCGCGCGCGTGCCATATTTATGCAGCACCTCCATATTGCCGGTGTCCGGGGCGGAGCAGTTGAAGACCTCCGACGCCCAATGGATCCGGCCCATTTCCTCGGCGCACAGCGCATATTCCAGATTGGTCAGCCGCTCGCCCGAAAAAAGGAAGCTGTCGTCGACATGGGCATGCCCGTTCGAAGGGGGCAGAAACAGGTTCCAGAGGCCCGCCGCCTGCGCCTTCCTCTTGAGCGTCTCGATCAGGTCGAGCGGCGCCCATCTGTCGCCTTCCGCCAATTCCGCCTCATGGGCATGAACCAGGGGACGCACCTCCCCCTCGATGAATTGCCTGACCGCGTCGCGATATCGGGTCTGCCTTTCGGTGAATGAGAAATCCATTCCATCCCTCTCCCATCCCAGGGCATTCAGCCATACCCTCGATTCGAATTACGACTTTTAATCTCTCACCTGATCGGGTTTGTCCAACAGGAATATGGGTCGATGCAGGCATGGTTCCGTGAATTCATGAAAAATCGTGCAAGACCTGGAATTCGAATTCGGGCAAGGCTCGACTCCCGCCGACAAATTGAAGATAGGGCGATGATGACCGACGCCAAAGCGGACAGCGCAGCACTGGAGGGGCCGTCCGGCCCCCCGCTTTCGCGTTTCGAGCGGCAGCGGGGCAAGATTCTGGACGCGGCCACCATGCTCCTCAACCAGCGGGGCATCGCCGGCATGACGCTGCAGGAAGTGGCGGAGCAGTTGGGCCTCAAGACGACGGCGGTCACCTATTATTTCCGGTACAAGGAACAGCTTGTCCGCGCGGTTTTCGAGGACAGCCTTCAGCGCCTGAAGGAAATGGTGGAACAGGCGGGAAAGGCGGATACGCCGCGGGCAAGGGTCGACCAATATCTGCGCATCCACTTCGACCATTATGCGGCGGCGATGCAGGGGAAGACCCGTCCCCTCGCCATATTGTCGGAAATGCGAGCGTTGGAAGGCGACGCCCGCGCCGCGCTGATGCAGCAATATCAGGCCGTATTTCGCGGCGTCCGCGCCTTTTTCGGCCCGGCGGACACCGCCGCGCGGAAACTCAGGCTGACGGCGCGCACCCAGATGTTGAATGAGGTGGTCTTCTGGTCGGCGATATGGCTGAAACAATATGATGTGGGCGACTTCGACACAGTGCGCCGGCAGCTATTCGATATTCTGGACGGCGGAATTGCGACGCGCCCTTCGCGCGCGCTTCCCGCCGCCCTCGGCACCGGCGAAGCGGTTGCGGCGGGCGACAGTTATTCCCAGTTTCTCAGAACCGCCACGCGCCTGATGAACGAAGTCGGCTATAGGGGGACGTCGATCGACCGGATCGCCGCCGAACTCAACCTTACCAAGGGCAGCTTCTACCATCACCTGCCGACGAAGGACGAACTGATCCTGCAATGCTTCCGCAACAGTTACCAGCGGCTGAGGGATCTCCGCGAACAGGCCCGGAAAGCCGGACTGGACGCCTGGGAAACGCTGATTTCGGTCATCGCGCAGGCGATGAAATATCAGTTCGGGGAAGACTATCCGCTTCTGCGCACCACCGCGTTCCAGGCCCTGCCTGACAGCGTCCGCCAGATTCCCTATGAGCATGCCCAGAGGACGACGCTTCTCTTTTCGGGCCTGCTCGTCGATTCGGTGCGGGAGGGCGCGGCGAAAAACGTCAACCCCCTCCTTGCGAGCCACATCATCATGTCGACGATAAATTCCGCGTCCGACATACGGTCCTGGGCGGCCAAGCAGGACAGGGATGATGCCGTCGCCGACTGCCTGTCGGCCATCACGCGGGGGATATTCCATCCCGCCTGAACCAGCGGCCGTGCCGATCCGCCTATAGCGACTTCAGCCAGAAGCGCATCAGATGGTCGCTCTCCTCAGGCTGGCCGACTTCCTTCCAGCGCATGGTCATGGCAAGGTGCGGCGCCATGCGATAGCCGCGGCTGGTCCAGAAGGGCGTCAGGTCGCGGGTGTCGCTCGGCCGGGCCGGGTGGTCCCGGTCCCTGTCGACCGCGCAGAAGGTCGCGCCGGTCGCGCCCGCGCTTCGGGCGGCCGCCTCCCGCTCGTCGAAGAAGCGATGACCCACGCCCAGCCCGCGAAACTGGGGCAGCAGCACGGATTCCCCGAAATAGAAGAGGGACCGGACATCGATGCCGGCCGCCAGAAAGGGCGCCCTCACCGCGTCGCCCTGGGTCGCCATCGGCGACGCGGTCGCCATGCCAACGGGGATGTCCCCCAGTCGCGCGACCACCAGCACCGCGGTTTCGTCGCTCAGGAAATCGGACAGATAGTCCGCTTCATAGTCGAGGCTGCCGTCATAGAGATAGGGCCAGCCGCGAAACACCGTCATGCGCAATGTCGCGAGCGCGCGCAGCGACATGTCATCCCTGCCGATGCGTTCGATCCGAAGCGGGGTGGCGAGGTCCGCCTGCGTCATCCCGCCCTCACCTGATCCAGCCGCTCGTCCGGCCCCTGGTCGCGGATCGCCATCAATGGCGGACCCGCTTCGGCCTGCAACGCAGGTCCGGCGCCGTCGCGGCCGTTCGCGAACATCCGCGCCATCGATCAATCCCTGCCCAGACGGGCCGCATGCCAGCGCAGATGATCGGCCATGAAGGTGGAAATGAAATAATAGCTGTGGTCATAACCTTCGCGCAGGTTCAGCGTCAGGTCGATGCCCGCCGCCTCGCAGGCCGCCTTCAGCAGTTCGGGGCGCAATTCCTGTTCCAGGAAATTGTCCGCCGTCCCCTGGTCGACCAGCAGCGCCGGAACGCGGGCGCCATCCTCGATCAGCGCGACCGCGTCGTGCCGGCGCCAAGCGGCCGGGTCGTCGCCCAGATAGCCGGCCAGCGCCTTCCGCCCCCAAGGCACCTGTCCTGGCGCGACGATCGGCGCGAAGGCCGAAACCGCCTTGTACCGCGCGGAATGGGTCAGGCCGATGGTCAGCGCGCCATGGCCGCCCATGCTGTGCCCCATGATCGACTGGCGCGCCATGTCGGCGGGAAAGTTCGCCGCGACCAGCGCGGGAAGTTCCCGGGTCACATAGGACCACATGCGATAATGGGCGGCGAAGGGGGCCTGCGTCGCGTCGACATAGAAACCGGCGCCCAGGCCGAAATCATAAGCCCCCTGCGGATCGTCCGCCACGGCGCCGCCGTTGCGGTCCGGACCGCGCGGGCTGGTGTCCGGCGCGACGAAGATCAGCCCCAGTTCCGCGCAGGCGGCGCGGAACTCGCCCTTCTCCGTGACATTGGCATGGGTGCAGGTCAGTCCCGACAGATACCAGACGACCGGCAGCTTCGTCCCTTCGTCATGGGGCGGCACATAGACCGAGAAGGTCATGTCCGTCCCCGTCGAGGCGGAGGCGTGCCGGTACACGCCCTGCACGCCGCCGAAGGCCTTGCTGGCGCTCACCTGTTCCATGATCACCTGCCGTCCGATCGCGTCGGAACGGCACCGGAAGTCACGCCCATGAAATTCCCTCGTCCCGTTCAGAACAGCACGACGCTGCGGATGCTTTCCCCCGCATGCATCAGGTCGAAGCCCTTGTTGATCTCCTCCAGCGTCAGCACATGGGTGATCATCGGATCGATCTCGATCTTGCCGTTCATGTACCAGTCGACGATCCTGGGAACGTCGGTGCGGCCCTTCGCGCCGCCAAAAGCTGTCCCCTTCCAAACGCGGCCGGTGACGAGCTGGAACGGGCGAGTGCTGATTTCCTTCCCCGCTTCGGCCACGCCGATGATGATGCTTTCCCCCCAGCCGCGATGACAGCATTCGAGCGCGGTGCGCATCACCTCCGTATTGCCGGTCGCGTCGAAGCTGTAGTCGGCGCCGCCGTCCGTCACCTCCAGGATCCTGGCGACGGTCTCCTCCCGCGACAGGCCCCTGCTGTTGATGAAATGAGTCATGCCGAACCTGCGGCCCCACTCCTCCCGGTCGGGGTTGATGTCGATGCCGACGATCTTGTCCGCGCCGACCATCTTCGCGCCCTGGATGACGTTGAGGCCGATGCCGCCCAGGCCGAAGACCACGACATTCTCGCCCGCCTGCACCTTGGCCGTGTTGACGACGGCGCCGACGCCGGTGGTGACGCCGCATCCCACATAGCAGCTCGACTGGAAGGGCGCGTCCTCGCGGATCTTGGCCACCGCGATCTCCGGCAGGACGGTGAAGTTGGAGAAGGTGGAGCAGCCCATATAGTGGAAGATCGGCTGGCCCTTGTAGCTGAAACGGGTCGTGCCGTCGGGCATCAGCCCCTTGCCCTGGGTGGCGCGGATCGCGGTGCACAGGTTCGTCTTGCCCGACAGGCAGCTTTTGCACTGGCGGCATTCGGGCGTGTAGAGCGGGATCACATGGTCGCCGGGCTTCACCGAAGTGACGCCCGCGCCGACCTCCCGCACGATGCCTGCGCCCTCGTGGCCCAGGATCGAGGGGAAGATGCCCTCGCTGTCGAAGCCGTCCAGCGTATAGGCGTCGGTGTGGCAGATGCCCGTCGCCATGATCTCCACCAGAACCTCGCCCGCCTTCGGGCCTTCCAGATCGACTTCGACGATCTCCAGGGGCTTCTTCGCCTCGAAGGCGACGGCGGCGCGGGTCTTCATCTCTCATTCCTCGTCATGATCAGGCGGTAAGAGGCGCCACGGCTCTAGCCCTGCCCCTCTTTCCACCCTCCCTAGCGCTGTTCCGCATTGGTGATAATATGGTGTTTCGGAAAATCATTATTCCTGGATAGGTATAATCAAATGTCGAACTGGGATGGCATTGACGAGTTCATCAGCGTCGCCACGGCGGGCTCCTTCACCCGCGGGGCAAGGGCGCTGGGCGTCTCCACCACCCATGTCAGCCGGTCCATCATGGCGCTGGAGCAGCGCGTGCAGGCGCTGCTTTTCCATCGGACCACCCGGACCGTCCGGCTGACCGACACCGGCCGGGTGTTCTTCGAACGGTGCGAGCGCATAGCCAAGGACCGGGACGAAGCCATCGCCCTGATCGGGGAGAGAAGCGAGCCGCAGGGGGAGTTGCGCGTGACCTGCTCGACCGCCATGGGGGAGCGCTTCGTGGCGCCGATCATCCGCCGCTTCGCCATGCAGCACCCCAAGCTGGCCGTGTCGATAGAATTGTCCAACCGCGTCATCGATCTTGTCGGTGAAGGGTTCGACGTCGCGGTCCGCACGGGGACGGTCAACGACCCCCGCCTGATCGCGACGCGGGTGGCGTCGCGCACGCTTTATACCTGCGCCGCGCCCAGCTATCTGGCTTCCGCGGGCCGGCCCGCGAGCGTCGAGGCGCTGGCCGGGCATGAGTGCATCGCCGGCTCCGCCAGCACATGGCATTTCAAGGTCGACGGGCAGGAGGTGATCCATCGGCCGAAGGGACGCTTCCGGTGCAACAGCGGACATGCCGTCATGGAGGCATGCATTTCCGGGCTTGGCATCTGCCAGCTTCCGGACTTCTACATCCTGCCCTATCTCAAGCACGGCATGGTCGAACTGCTGCTGGAGGATGTTCAGCCGGACGATGAACCCATCTGGGCGGTTTATCCGCAGCGGCGCCATTTGCTGCCGAAGGTGCGGCAGGTCGTGGACTGCCTGCTGCGCGAACTGGGGCCCGCAATGAACCCTCCGCGCAGGGAAGAGGCGATCCGTCCCGGCGCCTGGGCGGAAGGCTCCGGGATTTAAGCATCCGGCTTGCGTTACGGCCGCTCGTCCATCAGCGTTCGCACCAGCGGCTGCATGCCCGCGTCGAATTTCGCGAGCATGACATGATCGTCCGCCGTCTCGAAATGCGTGATCAACCCGTTCCCGGTCCACCGATGAAGCGCGTAAGCAGGCGGGTCGGCGACGATCATCGGGCGATTGTCCGGGGCATCCGGGTCCATCGGCCGCAGGTCCAGCGCCAGTTGCGGCGCGGTGGATGAACAGATGGCGATGGTCGTGCCTTTCCACGGCGCGACGACCGAGCGGTGGATGTGGCCGCAGAGGATCGCGTGCAGATTGGGGCGCCCGGCGATGGTCGCGGCGAAGCGCCCGACCCAGGGTTCTTCGGGATGGGTGTTCATCCAGTCGATGCCGACCTCCACCGGGGGGTGGTGCATGACGATCAGCGTCGGGGTGACGTCGTCCTCATCCAGCCGCGCGGCGAGCCATTGCGCGCGCCGCTCGCAAAAGGCGCCGCCATGACGTCCCGGCTCCAGCGTGTCGAGCATGATGATCCGCCGCCCGTCCTGCGCGATCACATAATGGACGAAGCCGTCATTCTGGGGAATGTGGGGGAAATGCGCGGCGAAATGCGCCCGGTCGTCATGATTGCCCATGCAGGGCCAGACCGGGAAGTCGCACTGGCCGAAGGCGTTGGCGAGACGGCGGTAGCTGTCCGGGTCACCCCGGTCGGTCAGGTCGCCGGTCGCCAGCAGCAGATCGGGCCGGTTGGGACCGTCATTCAGGGCGCGCAAGACCTGGTCCAGCCGCTTGCGGTTGAATTCGGCGGGGTTGTCCGGGTCGAAGCCCAGATGGATGTCCGTGACCTGCGCGATCAGCATTGGTCCTTGCTTCCCTCTTATATATCGCGGCCCGTCCTTGAGGCGCTACCCGCTTGGACTATCAAACTTTCTCGGCCGGTCCGCGGCATCTTTGCCGATCGAACGGTTGGCGGGCGCCCGTGGCGCGCCGTCGCCGACATGATAGCTGTGGCACATGGCGCAGCCCGACGGCACGTCCGCCTTGGCCTTTTCCCCGCCATGGCAGGTGCGGCAACTGTCGATTCCCGGCAGCAGCAATTGCCTGGCATCGTGCGATTTGGGCGCGGCATGGCAGCTTTCGCATTTCTCGGTCCGGTGCGCGGCATGGTCGAACCAGCCATTCATCATATAGCGCATCGGCTGATGCACGGGCAGCACCTGCCAACCTGCATTGCCGTTCGCGCCGGGCGGCGTGATGGTGTGGCAGTCGTAGCAGGCGCCGCCCTTCGAAAAGACGGTCCTGACAGCGTCGTCGGCGCGGGAGGGGCGAGCGGCGGCCGCGCCGAAATAGGCATGATATATCCGGCCCTGCGCATAGTCTCCGGGCCGCCGCCGCGCCATGCCGCCTAAGGCTGGCGGCTGGGCCGGGCCGGTCGAACGGAAATAAGCCCGCAGGTCCGCGATCGCCTGATCGGGCTGGCCGTGGCGCAGCGTGCGGACGGTGCCGCCGATCGTTTCGAAGGCAAGGCTGTGGCACATCTGGCAGTCGCGTTCCATGTCGACCGGCAGGAAGCGCACGCCGTCGGCGGTCGGCCTGTGGCAATCCTTGCAGGCAAGCGCGTCGCCAAAGCCATATTGCGCCTTCATCGTCCGCGCCATTTTCGCGACGCCGCCGGTTGCGGACAAGTGGATGTCGTGCGGGAATTTGAGGCCGCCATCGTCCATCGGCCGGCTGTCGAGCGATGCGCGGGCGAAGCGGGGATGCTTGCCCGGCCGCGTCTGCACCAGAGCGGAAAATTGCGGATGGCTGGTGCCGAAATCGGCGGCATTGCCCAGCTTCGTGTCCTTCAGTCGATCCTTCAAAGTGCCGTGGCAATCGGTGCAGAAGGCCTGCGGCGTGGGCTGCATCGGACCGGCGCCCTCATGTTCGCGGTGGCAATCGACGCAGGCGCCTTCGGGCGGTTTGCCGAAGGCGGAGGCTACTCCCGCCAGCAGCTTGCCGCCCAGCCCCTCTTCCGCCCGCGCCATGGCGATGCGGGCGGCGGGGGCATGGTCATGCGCGTCCTTGTGGCAGGTCTGGCAGGCGCTGTCGCGGACCGAAACGAACGCCTTTTGATGGCAGGTTTCGCAGCGCCCCTCCAGCGCGTGATGCGCCTGGCTGAGCGGGCCGGAGGACCAGCTCTTGTCGCCCACCACCGTGTAGATGTTGCGCGTGTCGTCCGCGGGGCGGCCGGCATAGCTCCAGATGGGCACGGCCAGGAAGCCGACCAGGATCGCCAGCGCCAGCGCCCAGGCCGTCAGCCGCTTGCCGGGCAACAGGCCGCGCAGGGAAAAGACCTTCGTCTCCTCCTTTTCCTCCGAGGCTTCGGACACGGCATCGACGCGGCGGATGGAGAGGATTGTCGCGCCTTCCGCTTCTCCGTCATCGTCCCGCGACACGGTGATGCGGTGGCCGCCGAAGCGCAGTTCCGCGCCCTGGGCGGGCTCGATCTCGGCCCGCAGGACGGTTCGGCCCTCCAGTTCGAAACCCAGCGTGCCGGTGGCGCGCACCCGGATGACGCGCTCACTGACCTGCTCGATCCGGGCATGGTCCGGTTCCAGGGCGAGGTCGGGCAGGTGGATGTCGCTTTCCGCCGCGCGGCCGAGGGAAAGTTGCGGCTTGGCGATCATGGCGGCGCGGACGATCTCGCGGCCATCGGCGGTAAGGCTGATCTGACGGACTAGGAAGCTCATCTCCGGCTCACCAGTAGAAGAAGACGCTGACGACATGCGCGGTCAGCGCGGCCAGCAGGGCAAAGGTGGCGGGCACATGGACGTAGAGCCAGATTTCCAGCAGCGCTTTCAGCTTCAAATGGCGGCGCAGGCGGGCAAGCATGGCCTGCTTGCGCTCCAGCAGGGCGTCGATCCTTTCCAGCGGATCGTTGCCGGTATCGGGCTTCTCGCCGGTCCAGCGGCGCAGCGCGGCCTGCGCCCACGCCGTGGCGCAGCGGGGATAGCGGCCCGACAGGCGGGCGAGCAGCCCGCCGCCGAACGGGTCGTCCTCCAGCGACTGGCGCACCAGCGCGGCCTGTTCATGCGTCAGTGGCTGCGCGGCGTCATGCAGTTGCCGGTCGATGGCGCGCACCGCGTCGAGCATCTGCACCTGCGTCATTTCGGCGCGGTTGTTGCTGAGCGCGGCGGGCAAGGTCGCATAGACCGTAATGCCGAACAGGCCCGAAAAAATCACCAGCATCATCAGCGCATAGGCCAGCGTATGCACGTTCCAGCCAAGCTGGAAGCCGGTGTGCAGCGTGGCGACGACGATCAGGCTGAGACCCAGATAGACATGGGCGGAGGTCCAGGCCTTGAGCGACCAGCGGCCCCCCGTCATCGCCCGCTTGCGCAGGCCGAGCAGCGTCAGCCACAGGATCAGCAGCATGCCGATCGTGCCCATGGCATAGCCGTACCAGCTACCGCCATTATGGCGCGGCGTGACGTCCACCAGCATGTAGCTGGCCATCGACAGGACGCAGATCAGCGTCGCGATCTTCAGCCAGCGGAAACCGGCGTGGCGGAGGAAGCCGTCATGCAGCACTTCACCCTTGGCCCGGCGCCCGGGGTTGGCGGCGCGAGTGGCCATCAGCGCGCCTCTCCGCCCAGCCGGGCGACCGTCAGGAAATCTTCCGGCGCGATGCGGATAGCGGCGCCCGTCGGGCAGGCGCGCACGCAGGCCGGGCCGCCGTCGATGCCGGAACACATGTCGCATTTAATGGCTTTTTTCGGCTTTTCGACGCCGGGTTCCGCGTTCTTGTAACGCCATTTCTTCGACGGTTCGCCGGGGCCGGGGCCGGCGCCGAAGAACATCCAACTGAGCAGGCCCGGCTTCTTGGGCGGCACGCTGTCCATGCGGATCACGCCATAGGGGCAGTTGCGCTGGCAATTGCCGCAGCCGATGCAGGTTTCGTCGATGAAGACCTCTCCGTCCGGGCCGCGATGGATGGCGTTGGGCGGGCAGTCGGCCATGCAGTGGGGATGCTCGCAATGGCGGCAACTGGTGGGGACGTGGAGATGGGCGTAGGTCCGGCCCGCCTCCCGGTCGAGGCGGGAGAGGCCGTCATGGCTGTCGGCGCAGGCCTTCTCGCAATTGTCGCAACCGACGCAGAGATGCTCGTCGATCAGCAGCACGTCGGTTGCTTCGCCGATGCCGTTGTCGACCAGGAATTTCGCCGTTTCCGAATACATGTCGACGACGGTGGAGAAGCTGTCCTTGCGGCTTTCGATGAAGGCGTTGACGTCCTGGCGGGCGGCCATGTCGCGGCGGGCGCGCTCCAGCAGGGCGGGCTTGGCGGCCATCAGCCGGGCGAAGGCGTCGCCGTTCAGCCTGATGACCTCCGACTTGACCGTCGCCTTGACCGTGGCGGTGCGCGGGCCGCCAGCGATGAGCGCCATTTCGCCCACATAGCTGCCGGCGGGAAGATAGGAGAGGAAGACGTTTTTACCGCCGATCTTCTTCTCCACGATCATGGAGCCGACGCGGATCACATAGATGTCGTTGCCGAGATCGCCCTCCGTCAGGATCGCCTCGCCTGCCTTCACCGTCCGGATTTCCGCCGTGTCCAGAATGTCGGCAAGGTCGGCGGGGGTCAGGCCCGCGCCGAACATCTGGAGCAGTTGCCGTTCGGTCGATATGCGGGTGATGGCGCGCTTGGCCGGCGGGTTGGAGGACATGAGCTTGAGCGCGGCCGTGCGCGACACCTCCACCATGATCGAATCCGCGCCCGCCCGCACCGTCGCGCCGCGGCGGCGGCCGGAGATCAGGCCGACCTCGCCGAAGATCGAACCCTGTTCGATGGGCACCTCGACGCCGGGGGCGACCTCCACCAGCGCCTGTCCCCGCGCTATGCCGAAAAGCGAGGAGCCGGGATCGAACTTCTCGAAGATCACATCGCCCCTGCGATAGGCGCGCACTTCGCTGTCCAGCATGAATTCGCGCATCTGGAGCGGTGAGAGACCCTCCAGGATAGAGACGTTGGCGCGCAGGTGCTCCAGCCATTCCGCGACGCCCTTTTTCTCCGGCAATCCCGCGAATTTGGCGACCAGGATGGGTTCGTCCGCCGGCTTCAGGTCGCGATTGCCGTTGATATATTCGACGACGTCATAGCCCTGGTTCATGCAATGCTTGATCAGCGGATAGCCCGCCAGCGCGCCGATTACGAAGATGCCGGGCGCGGTGCTTTCGAACACCGGCGACAATTTCGGGAAGGCCAGGCGGTCGCCGCTGGTGAATTCGATGCCGCAGCTTTCCACGAAGGCGCGAGGCGGGGCGGACCCCATGCGCGCGATGATGCGGTCGCATTTCAGCTTCACCTCGCCATCGCGGCTGTCGAGCGTGACGAAACCCGGCTCCACCTTCGCCGTGGTGGTTTCGGTCATGATGGCCAGGCGGCCGGCTTCGGCGGCGGCCATCAGCGCCTTGACGTTCGCGGCCTTGGCGCTGGCGAACTCGGTCGATCGGTTGAGGATGGTGACGACATTGCCCTGGGCCTCGTCGGCGGCGAGGCCCAGGGCGTTTTCTATGCCCGCGTCGCCCGTGCCGACGACGAAGATATGCTCGTCATTATATTCGGCTGGGTCGTCCAGTTGATATTGGACATGGGGCAGGTCGGCGCCGGGCGCGCGCATCAGATTGGGATTGCCCTGCGTGCCGATGGCCATGATCACCGCGTCGGCAATCACCTCCCGCCCGTCGTTCAGGGTCAGGCGATAGGGCGGCGCGAGGCGCTGGATTTCCTTCGTTTCGCTCGTGCCGTCGCGCTTGCGCTCGACGATCTTCTGGATGCTGCCGGGGATGGGATCGCCGGTGCCGGCGATCGCCTTCACCTCCGCATTATAGGCGACATTGACGCCCTGTTCCGCCGCCTGCGCATTCCAGCGGTCCAGGATCGATTCGCGCCTGCCCGCCTCGAAATCGCAGTCCGACCGCAGCACGAGCTGGCTGGGCGTCGCCATCACATGCTTGCCTTTCTGATATTTGAAGATGGTGTCGGACAGATGATCCGTCTTCTCGATCAGCAGGTGCGAAAGCCCCAGCGCAGCGGCGCGGGCGGCCGCACTCAGCCCCGCCGGCCCCGATCCGACGATCGCGATACGCACGCGGTCAGTCAATGATTGTCCCCCAATATGCCCCTGTGCTCCGGCTGTTACCGGATGCCTGTCCCGGGCGGCACTCTATCATTTCCGCAGCGTCACGCTAGAGAAGATCGCGGGGAACAGCCGGGGAGTGGAAGAATAATGGGTTGGAGCTGGAGGCGCGTGGTCCTGATGGGCGCGGTCGGCATAGCAGCCATATCGATCGGCTACAGGGTGTCGCAGGCGCCTGAGGAAACGAAAGCGCCCGCCCTGCCCCCGCCGCTGGCGAACCGGGGAGCATCCGATCCGGAAGCGGCGATCCGCGCGCTGCAGGACCGGGTCGGGGCCAATCCCAATGATGCGGAGGGCTGGCAGAGGCTGGGCTGGGCCTATTTCGAGAGCGGCCGCCACGCCGATGCGGTGCGCGCCTATCGCCATGCGACGAAGCTGGCGCCCGGCAACGCGACCTTCTGGTCGTCGCTGGGCGAAGCGGCGGTGATGGCGAGCGAGCGCGATCCCATGCCGAAGGAGGCGGCCGACGCCTTCGATCGGGCAGTTACGATCGATCCCAAGGATCCGAGGGCCCGTTATTTCCAGGCGGTGCTCAAGGATCTGGCGAAGGATCATGAGGGCGCGATCCGCGACTGGCTCGCCTTGCTGGGCGACACGCCGCCGGGCGCGCCGTGGGAAGCCGACCTGCGCCGGACGATAGAGCAGGTGGGAAAGATCAACGGCATCGATGTCGCTGGGCGGCTGGCGGCGGTTAAGCCAAGCGCGCCGCATCCGCCCATGGGCGTCGGCATGTCCGTGGCGGCGGCGGCGATACCGGGGCCAAGCCGCGAGCAGATGCAGGCCGCGGCGCAGCTTCCCAAGGGGCAGCAGGATGCGATGGTCGAGGGGATGGTCGCCCGTCTGGAGGCCAGGCTCAAGGCCGATCCGGGCAATGTCGACGGCTGGATCATGCTGATGCGCAGCCGCATGACGCTGGGCGAGACAGGCAAGGCGGCGGCGGCCTATGCGCAGGCGCGGGCCGCCAATCCGGCGCAGGCCGGACGGATCAGGGACGAGGCGCGGATATTGGGCGTGCCGGGCGCCTGAACCCCCGGCTCATCGCAGCAGGGGCGGCCGCCAGCCCTTCATATCCGCTTCGTCGCTGACCTTGTAGGGGATGCCCTTGCTGGTCAGGAACAGCCGCTCCATCTCCGACCGGGTGAAGGGGCGCGACCCCAATCGTCCGAACACCGCGATCTGCCCGCCGGTCTCATCCACCGCCCGGTCGCGGTCCAGCCCCTTGGACAGCGCCAGTGCAGGCGAGGGCGTCCGCGCCCAGGCGATCAGTTCCGGCTTGGGCGCGGGCGAGAAGCCGTAGAAATTGGGCTGGCTCGCCGGACTGGTGAGCTGGATCACCTTGAGGCCGTTGCGGCCGTCCGCGACATAGGCGAAGAGTGACGCATTGGTCGTGCCCACGATCACGTCCTCGACATCGGTCATCTGCCCGCCGAACGTTTCTTTCGCATAGACGGCCGGCCGCAGCGGATTGGTGATGTCGATAATCGCCAGCCCGTCGGATTTGGCCGCGACATAGGCATAGGTGCGCGCCAGATAGATGCGCCGCGCATCGGCCAGCCTCACCGTCGCGGACGACACCGCCACCGGATCGGTGAGCTTCGTCACGTCAAAGAGCTTCAATCCTTCCGCATCCGTCACCCACAGATAACGGAACTGGATCGCGCTCGCCCGCGCATCCTTCATCGGGCGGACGGCGGCGAGACGGGGGTGGAGCGGATCGCTGAGGTCCACCACCACCAGCCCGACATTCGCGGTGATATAGGCGATCTGCCCCGCCAACTGGATATGCCGCGCGCCGTTCAGCACGCCGTCGGGGTTCCAGGTCACGGCCCGCTTCAGGAAATTGTTGCGGAACTCGCCATCGGCCATGGTCTCGACATTGACCATGATCAGCCCCTCGACGCTGTCCGTAACCGCCGCATAGCTGTAGATCGGCAGGAAAGGCTGCTCCTGATTGATCTCGCGCAACTCCTTGGTGTTGCGCAGCGGATTGACCGGCTGGTTGGTCGGCAGCGCCATGCAGGTCGCGTTCTTCGTGCGAATGCCCGCATCATGGCCGAGTTTCGAGAAAGGCCCGCTCACGATCGGCTCGGAAAAGCCCTTGTTCGCGATGGACGCCACGTCATAGACGCGGAAACCGCCCTTCCCTTCGGCGACATACATATATTCGCCGCGCAGTTGCAGGCATCCGACGCGGCCCGCCGTGCCCTTCACGACATTGCGGAATTCCTCCACGGCCTGGGTCTCGCCCGAAGCCTTCCCGTCGAAATATTTGCCGCGCACCCAATCCTTGAGTTCCCGCTTATTCTGCTCGACATGCAGCTTCCAATAGTCGGGATAGGCATATTTCTGGAGATAGCTGCCGATCACCGCCTGCGGCTCGTCCCATTCGGTGACGCGGATCGCCTCGAACCCGCCCTCAAGGCCCGTCCAGGCATTCAGCCCCACGAAGTTCACGAAATTGGTGCCGAGCAGCAGCAGTTGCGACATGATCGCATTATTGTCGTCCTTCGCCGACAAATGGCAGTCGGAACAAGTCTTCGTCTCGGTCCTGCGCACCGTATGCGGGAAATGCGGCGCGAAGGCCTGGGACGAGAAGCCGATGCCCGACACGGGCGGCTGCTGAATATAGATGCGCTCGCGATTGATGTTGGTGGACGACAGGACCAGCGCCGAAGTCGACCGCACCGGCGCGGTTTCATTGCCCTTGGTCGTCATATGCTTGCCAAGCTGGAACATTTCATCCCGCGCCACCTGCGGGTTGTAGGTCGCGAAGTTGCGCGTCTCCTCCCCGTCATAATGGTGGAGCGACGTCTTCCAGTTCGCCTCGATGGGCAAATGGCAACCGCCGCAACTGGTCGTCCAGCTCAGGTGACAGGTGAAGCAGGCCATGTTGTCGTCGCCATGCGCCCGGTCCGCCTTCGCCACGCCGGGACCGAAGGCGAAGCTGCCATCCTCCGCGCCCGACCGGCTCATCAGCTTGGCCCGCGCCGCCTTCGCGTTGAAATGCGGGTTGGCCGGATCGACGCTATCCTTCACCAGCGACACTTCCCATTCCAGCTTGGGATCGACGATGGACCGCTGGATCAGCCGCTGCCGTCCGCTGGCGTCATAATACCATTCGAAGCGCCGCTTGCCGTCCGGATTGCGCAGCAGGGCGAGGTTCGTGCCCTTGGGCGGCGCTGCGGGGCCGGACGTCAGCAGCGTCGGATAGGCGTCCGCCGTGCCATGGCAATCCTTGCACCCGATCTCGATGGCGTTCGCCACTTCGCCATAGATGAAGCCGTTGCCATGGCTGTCCTGCGCGAAATGGCAGTCCGCGCATTGCAGCCCCTTTTCGGCGTGAATGTCCATCAGATGCACCGACTTGCCCGGATTGGTGCCGACGGGAACGAACTTCTCCTCCCCCTTCCTGCGCCATTTTTCTGGATCGTCGGGCGACACGATCTTGCCGTCCGCGTCGAGCAGATTGCCCTCCCGGTCCCGCTTGAACACGCCCCGGAAGTTCCAGCCATGACCGTGATAATCCGCGAACTGCGTATCCTTCGCCTTGTCGTTCAGGTCGTAGACGTTGCGCAGGAAATCCAGGTCCGCCCATTTTCCTCGCGGGCTGGCCCCTTCCGGATTGCGTTCCAGCGTCTCATGCACTTCCGCAGCGGTCGGATATTTCTGCTTTTCCGGCCACATCAGCGGCGCGTCGGACTCATAGTCCCACATCGTATAGCCCAGATAGCTGTTCAGGAAGATATTGGGCTGGTGCATGTGGCAGTTCATGCACTGGGCGGTCGGGATGGCGCGGGTGAAGGCGTGGCGGATCGGATGGCCGCTTTCCTTGACGGCGCCTACTGGATGATCCAGCTTGACCGTCTCGCCATGCGGGCCTTTCAACCCGCCATGGCTCGTCTTGGCCGCGATGGTGGGATCGACCGTGGCGGTCTGCCCGTCCCGGCCATATTGGGCATAGATCAGGCTGTGGCGCGGCTCGCGGTCGTTGGCGTAGACGACATGGCAGCCCGAACAGCCCGAATGGCGATAATCGCCCGGCTGGTCGTTGGTCCCCATGAACCACATATAGGGATCGTTGAGGCGGGTCTTGTGGATGTTGAGCGCCGGGATCGCGACGCGCAGGCCCGTTCCGGGGCCGCGATTGGACTGCTTGAGGTCGGGTCGCCCCGGTTCCTCCAGCCGCTGGATCGATCCGGTCGGGTTGGGCAGGCCGATTTCGGGAAATTGCGTGCCGATATTGCGCCCGCCCCGCTCGAACACGCGGAAGACGTCGCCGGGCGGGATCACCTGCCATGTCGGCAGCGGATAAAGTTCCGCCAGCGCACCCCGCGCCTTCTGGTCGGCGGTCAGCGTGCCGGGCGGGCTGCCGGGCGAGACGATCTTCGCGGGCTTCCCGTCCCTGGTATAGGCCTCGCCGAAGATGTAGTTCTTGAACGGCACGATCCCGTTATTATAGGCCGCCCCGCCCCACAGCATCGCGCCCGACGCCATCAGCGAACGCTCCGCCGCCTCGATGACCTGCATATGGCATGACCCGCAGGCGTCCCGCGCCACGCGATAGTCGCTGGGGTTGACGAAGCGCACGAACTCCGGCGCCTCCCGGTTCAGCAGCGTGTAAGTCCGCTGCGGATTGGCGGAGGAGGGATAGTGCCAGCTCTTGGGATAGCGCGGCAGCACATGCGCCCTCTCCCGCGCCGCGACATAGGCGGGGTCTTCGAAGCCCAATGCGGGATCGCCCCGCACCGCCGCATTGCCGCCATGACAGTCGGTGCAGCCCAGCATCACCGCCGGAGTGGCATGCATGGACGGTTCGTCGGTCTTGCTGTGGCAGCTATAGCAGCCGTCCGATTTCGCCGCGACCTGTTCGGCGGTCTGGCTCATCGGCGCTGGCGGCGCAGGAGTATAATGGCGCTCGACCGGCTTTTCGGCATCGGAAGCACGGAGGATGGCCACGGGAAGGAGCAACGCCGCAAGCAGCACCATCACCGTCATTCCCGCGAAGGCGGGAATCCATCTCCCACCCCGTCGTCTGGACGCAGCGCTGGAGATGGCTTCCCGCCTTTGCGGGAATGACAGAGAAAAAGGCCAACGCATCAGTAACTCAAGATCAAATTGGCAAGCACCGAATAATAGTTCCGGTTACGCTCGCTATTGGAGAAGAGGTCGCGAAATCCCGCCCCCGGCAGCAAAGTCGCACCCGACAGGCGAAAGACGATATTCTGCGTCGCATGCGGCCGCCAGATCGCCGCCGTCGACAAATCCCAGCCGATGGCCTTGGGAATGCTGCCTTCGTTGCGCAGTACCTGAAGCGTGGCCGTATTCTGAAACCAGAGATGATTGGCGTTGGCCGAAACCCGCAGTTCCGGCATCAGGTCGAAATCCGCCCCCGCCCCCAGCAGCATCGTGCCGGGATTGTTGAAGTTCGACTGCCCCTGCTCCTTCGACGACCGCAGCGAATTCAAAATGCCGTTGCGCCCATTGATCGCGATCACGCGCCCGCCGCCCGCAAAGGGAATGGATTGCCTGATCCAATAGCTGGTGTCGGCGCCGGCAAAGACCGGGTTCTCGAAGATCGCATCGAAGCCGTTTTCGCGATTGTCATAAGGGTCGCCGTCGCCGCTGGCGTAGAGGCCAGAGAGGCGGAACCGCATCCAGTCCTTGTCGACGCTCGCCTCGGCCGCGGCGAAGAAGGCGCTGATCTGCGCGGGCCGCGAGGTGAAGAAACTGTCCCGATCCTCCCCCAACGCGCCGTAGATCGACCCCGTCAGGTTCAGCCGCCCTATCCGCCCGTCGGCATTATAGCCGAGATAGACCACATCATATTCCCGTCCGCGCAGGTCGCCGAGCAGCGCCGGACGCACCGGAAAGCCGTTATCGTCGATCTCGATGTCCCGCTTCTCGCGGTTCATGTTGAAGACGGCGGTGATCTGGCTGGTGAGGCCGGGGACCAGAAAGTCCTGACGATAGAGATTGGCGAGGAATATCCAGTCCCGGCGTGGCGACTGCACGACGGAATTCAGCCCGCTATTCGTATCCTTCTCCAGCCGCCAGAAGGCCGCCAGATTGAACTGAAACCGGTTATTGTCGCGATTGCCGAACAGCCTTATTCCCAACTGCTGGTCATTGAACAGGAAGCCGCGAAAATCCGACTGAAACGGCTGAATACCCACGCGCACCGACCGGAAATCATAACGATCCGACGTATTGGCGAGATGATAGTCGACAAAGGCTTCCTGCACCCCCAGGAAATGGTCGGTGCGATGCGACGGCCTGGAAGGCTGCACGAACAGCACGCGCCGTTCAGGCACGTTCACATGATTGACGTTGAGCGCCAGCGTCAGCCGATATTCGATCTCCGGCGGCTTGAAGGCGGTCGCCCCCTTGATCAGCGCCACGCCGCCGATGAAGGTCTGGCTGAACACGACGCTGGCATCCTTGCCGAACACGTCCAGGCTGCCGGGCCGCTCAGTCGTCTGCACGCCGACCGGGATCGGAAAGGTGCGCGGTTCCAGCACGGTGTCGCTCACCGCATTGGCGACGAAGAACCAGTCCTCGCCCCTGATCGGCAGCCACTTCGCCTTTTCCCGGTCGATGGGCCGGTCGCCCTTCAGCGTGTTCTGGTGATAGGGATCGAACCAGCGCTCCTTCACCACGCCCAGACTCTCGATCAGCCGCCAGCGGTCGGGGATCGGCACCTGATCGGTCGGAAAAGCCTCCGGCGGCGGCGCCCGCACCGCGCCCTTGTTATCCTGCGTCACCGCGTCGGGCAGCGGCGCTTCATAGCCCGGACGACGGCGCCCTTCGATGGACTGCCCGTCCGCGTCCAATATCTCCCGCCAGTTTTCCGGCGGAGGCGGCGGCACCGGCTCGCCGGGCTGAGCCAGCGCGAACAACGGCAAAAGCGCGGTCAGCCCCATCCCCTACAGCCCTGCGCAGACATTTTGCGACCCGCTGTCGAGGAACGGCGCAAAGGGGCAGTTCACATAGCGCAGCCGCACATTCGCATTGCCCAGGTCCACCACGATCTGATCCGACCGGATCGCGGCGGGCGCATTGCCGAACCCGCCCACGCGCGCCCCGGCATTGTGGAGGCCAAGGAAGCCGATCATATCGTCCTGATCGATGCCGTCGCCCGACACGCCAATGGCGCCGACCAGCACATTGCCGCGATAGATGGGCACGGAACCGGGAAAGATCTGAATGCCATTCTGCACCCGGTTCCGGTTGGAAACGGTCGGCACGTCCGAGCAACGCTGCGGCGTATCGCTCGCGCTCGCGCCCGTCACATAGGCGAGATGCGCGGCCAGATCGCCCACCACCAGCGCCGATTGCAGCCCTGTGGAAAAGGGATTGAACTGCGCGATGGGCCGGGAAAATGGCCCATTGGGCCGCCCCACCTCGCCATCCGGGAAATAGGGCCGGGACAGATTGCCGTTGGCGCGGTCGGTAAAGGCATATCGGCCGGTCAACGCGGCGGGATCGTTGAGGAATGTCCGCGCCTTCCCGACGAAAGCCGCCACATCGGTGCTGCTGCTGGCCAGCAGGTCCGACGCCGCATGGGAATTGGAGAAAAAGGCCGCCGTCCGCGCCTTTTGCAAACTCACATCCGTGCCGAAGATCGGCGCATCGGGCGAGCGGACGATGCCCAGCGCCTGCCCCCGCGTATCGACCAGGCTGATCGTCACCTGCGCCCGGCTGTCGAGCGGCTGGCGGATCTGCGCCCGCGCCCGGCCCATGACGGTGAAGGCTTCTTCGAGGATCGCGGTCGCCTCCGCCGCCGTCAGCGGCTGCGCCACATCGCCCGCATCGGTCCCTGCCCGGATCGGAAAGCGGTCATTGCCCGACCCGTCGGTCAGGACGAAGGCGTCGCTCTTGGAAAATTCGACGGTTCGCGCCCGCCGCACGCCCGACGCTTCGGTGCCATAGGCCACCCCCGCCAGGATCGTCGGCGCAGGATCGCCATAATAGCCGCGCACCGCCACCAGCGATCCGGCGCTGCCATTGATCGCGGCAAAGCTCACCGCCCCCGACGCCATCAGCCCGGAATAGGCCGCATCGGCATAGCGCAGCGATGTGCCGTCCACCGTGATGCGGTTGGCGCGGACCCCCTCCGGCGCTTCGAACCCCAAAGTCCCGGCGAGCGCGATATATTCCTCGGGATCATTATCGTCGTCGAGGATATTGGTGTCGGACCCATAGACCCCGTCCGCCATCACACCGATGCCGCCGACCACCACGCCATTTTTGTAGAGCGGAAACCCGCCCGGATCGGCCGCCAGCCCCAGGGGCGAGCGTTTCGGTCCGATCATCGCTGCCGCGCCGGAAGAAAGGAAGCGCGCCGCCAAATCCGAACAGGGCAACTGGCTGAACTGCACCCCGAACAGCGGCCCGCTTTCCAGCCCGACCGTGGTCGGCGCGGGCGGGAAATGCTGCTGCACGATCATGCTCGCCGTGCGGGTGGAAAAGGCGTTGCCGGCGCTCGACAGATAGGCGCCGGTGATCGCCTTGGCGATGGCGCCAGCCTCGGCCGGGACGGTCAGATTCTGCGCGTCGATATTGTCGCCATTGGGCGCGGCGCTGGTGGTCGCGCTCGCCCGCGCTCCGGTCATGCGGAACACCGCCAGCACATTGCCCACCCGGTCGGTCACGGCGATGACGGATGGCAGGTTCCGTGCGCGAGCCTCCGCCACGGCATGGGCGACGACCGACTCCACATCCGCCACCGTCAGCGCTTCCTGCGCGGGCGCGGCATAAAGGCTGGTGGGCGTCGTGGGGCCGGGCGTCGGCGTGCTGCCGCCCCCCC
>NZ_ATDO01000099.1:0-3518 GCF_000445085.1 Sphingobium sp. HDIP04
CACCGCCCCCACCCCCGCAGGAGGACAGGATCAGCGCCGCAATCGTCGCCAGCGCGCCCAGCCGGTGATGCCGCCCCTTCATTGCAGCGCCCCGATGCTGCGCGCCGCGCTGCCCAGCGCGGACCGGAATTCGGCGGGGCGATAGGCGTTCGGCTCCTTCACCGCCGCATAGGCGCGGTTGACCTCCGCCCTGATGCCCGCCGCCGCGCCCACGGTCACGCGGCCGGATTTGACCATGCCGTTCAGCAGCGTGTCGACCGCCATCACCGCCTGCACCGACCCCTCATAGTCGGTGAAGCGCGGCGATATGGCGCTGCCCGCAATCTCGCGCACGATGGCGAAGGCCATATCGCCCTGCATCCCGCCGCCCGGCCCGCCCGTCGCAAAGGCGTCGGCCAAGGCCCGCGCACTGCCCGCCAGCCTGCCCGCCGCCGCGACTGCCGCCGTCCGGTCTCGCGCAATCGCCGCATGGAAAGCCCGGCTGTCGGCGTCGAACCTGACTGCCAATCCCGGCGCGGCCACCCGCGCCGCCGCCGAAAGCATGATCATATTCTCGTCATTGAAGGGCGGCATTCCCGCCGGGATCGGCCGTCCCGGATTGGCTTCCCACGTCTTGCTGCGTTCCGCCTGATCGTAGATGCGGCGATGGCAGCTCTGGCAGTCGAAGAAGTAGAATTCGGGGAAAGCCCCTTCCGTCCCCTTCGCCCCGGCATAGAGGGTCAGCGCCCGCTCCACCGCCATGGCCTGCCCCACGGCCCACAGCTTCAGACTGTCGGTCCGCCCCTTGCGCTGCGCATAGTCGGCATCCTCGTCATGATGCGCCTGCATGGAGGAAAAAAGGTCCAGTTCGAAGGAAATGCGCGGATGCCCCGCCGCCATGATCCGGTGGTCGACGAACTGCCCGTCGCGCGCGCTGCCGAAATGGCAGTCGAGACAGACCGAGGCCCGCGCCTGCGGCCGGTCCAGCGACGTCATCCCCGCCGCGACATTGGCGGCATGGCTGCCCCCCACCGCATAATGCGAAGCGATCCAGCCGCTCGCCGCGCCATGGCAGGCTTCGCAGCCCACGCCGTCCTGCGCCAGGAAACGCGCCCCACGCGCCCCCGCCGGAGTAGAATGGCATCCCAGGCAGGCAGGCGCGGAAGCCGCGTCGTCCAGCCCCAATGTCGCCGCGATCTGCTGCCCCCGCCTGCCGTTCAGCACGGCGAAGGCCCGGCTATGCGCGCCGCCCGGCGTCGAAGGCTCCTGCCAGCGCATCAGCTCATCCTGACGAACGACCTTGCCGTCGCCCTCCATCCGGCCATGGCAGGTGGACCCGGCGCAGGAGGCGACGCCCACATAGGTCCGCGCCGCAGGAGCCGCATCCGATCTTCCGCCGGGCAAGCACAGCAACAGCACCCCCAGCAGCACGGCCACCAAGACCATGCCGCCAACGGACCTACCGATCGCCCTGCCCTTACCGCCCCCCATTCACCACGCCCCCGTGCCGGCTGATTCGAACGCTTTCCCCTGCGTCCGCCGCGCTTTTCTCTCTACGGGTTCAACCCGTTGTTTCAATCCCGTTTTGGTCGCGACCATCTATTGGGGCGCATCGCAGGCCGGTTCGTCCGGCCCGCCGCAGGACCGCTCCCACAAATCCTCATTGCCCGCGCCCGTCACCGGCTCGTCGATCAACGGCGGATAGCCCTGCGCCACGATGTCGCGCAATTCGATGAGGGACAATGTGAAGATGCGGCTGACCGACACCGAAGGGTCAAGCACGCCGTTCCACGTGTCCCGGCTGTCGAAGCCGGCGCTGGTGCAGGCGGCCGGATTGCCGATCAGGCAGCCATTGACCTTCGATCCCAGGGCATAGGCGCCGTTGACCGCGACCAGCGGGATCGTCTCCAGCCCCTGCGCGAAGCCGCCCATCGGCAGCGCCAGTTGCCCGTTGATCGCGATCTGCAAAGCCGTGCCCTGGGACGCGATCGACAGTTCGTTGGCCGTGAAGCCGCGCCGGTCAAGGATCGCGCTGGACAGGCCGCTATTCTGGATGAAGAAGCCTTGGCTCGCGTTCACCCTGATGGTTCCGGCGCGCAATATGCCGGCATCGTCCACCCATCCGTCATTCTGCGCCAGGCGCAATTCCCTGGCGATCAGCGAGTTCGCCGAGGCGATGTCCGCCATGGCCGATGGAGACGCGGCGATGATGCTGGGGCTGTCCAGCGTGAGAACCCCGCCCAGTCCGCCATTGCCGTCGCTGATGTCGATCAGACCGGCGCCTGCCACGATCTCCAGCGCCCGGCCCGCCGACAGGGTCAGTCCGCCTTGCCCCGACCGCCCGGTCAGCCGCACCGCCCCCTGGACGCGCAGATGCCCGCCGGTGCCGATCGCCAGTACGCCGCCGCTCGCCAGATTGGCCGCGCCCAGGGTCAGATCCTGAACGATGAGATCCGGCGATCCCGCGATGCCCCGCGCCTGCGCGTTGATGGCGATTTCCGCCGCCGCGACCCGCGCAAGTTCGGCCATAGAGAGGCTGTAGGCTCCCGCGACATCGCCGCCGGCGATATAAGCGGGCTGTTGCAGGTTCACGGCGTTGAAGACCACGCGGCTCGTTCCGCCCAGGCTGCCCACCTGCGCCGCGCCGCCGATGACGATGTCGCTCGCGCCGATGGTAATGATCCCGCCGCTGGCCGATCCCGACAGGCTGAGCGGTCCTCCGGCGTTCAGGGTCAGCGGTCCGGTCGAGGCGATGGCCTGCGCGATGTTCATCGCACCGCTCGAACCCAGGTTGACGAGCGCGCCGGCGGCGGTGATCGCGCCTGCCGACGCAATATCGGTCACGACCAGACTGCCCGCGCCTGCGTCCAGCATGCTCGCGCCGCCGGATGTCAGGCCGAAGGCATCGATCCCCTGTCCCGACAGCGTCAGGTCGCCACCCGCGACCGCCGCGCTGCCATTGGCGAGATCGATATGGCCGCCTGCCAGGATCGTCAGATCGCCGGCCGCCCGCATCGCGCCCGCGGAGAGCATGCTGACATTGCCTGGCGCCGTGAACAGGATGCTGTCCGCGAACAGGCTGTCGCTGCCCTGCGGCCGCCCGTCATGGCTGAGGTCGATATGCGTGCCCGACTGGCCCGTCAGCGCGCCAGTCGCCGCCATGCCGCCTGCCCCCGCGAAGGCGAAGGAAAGCGGCCCATCGCTCGTGAAATCGGCATCGCCGCCGATCCGCACGGCGTTGGCGGCGCTAATGGAAATGCCGGAAAGGCCGGCGATCGGAGCGCCCAGGCTGGAAAGCGCGACCGATCCGTCGACGATGAGCCCGCCATTGGCTGCCGTGCTGCTGTCGGTGAAGCGGACGAGGCCGCCGGCGTCGCCGCTCGCGCTCATGAGCAGCGCGCCGATCCGCCGCTGCGCGCCCGGAGACAGCACGCCGCCGTCGCCATTGGCGAAGCTGGCGGTGCCGCCGCTGCCCAGGCCGGTTGCGCCTGCGGCGGAAGCGCCGCCCGGCCCGGAGCCGCCCATGCCGCCAAGGCCCC
>NZ_ATDO01000100.1:0-56057 GCF_000445085.1 Sphingobium sp. HDIP04
CTGATGCAGGGCTGTTTTCCAGTGCTGTCATTGGTGGTGTGGACTCTCAAGCGTGAGGTAAGGGCATCTGGTGAATGCCTTGGCATGTACAGGCGATGAAGGACGTGGCACGCTGCGATAAGCGTGGGGGAGCTGTGAGCAAGCTTTGATCCCGCGATTTCCGAATGGGACAACCCACCTTCACCATTTAAGACTGGTCCAGCTTCTGGCTGGCCCCGTGTTAAATGGGAGAGGTATCACTAAGCTGAATAAAATAGGCTTTGGTGAAGCGAACCCGGAGAACTGAAACATCTCAGTACCCGGAGGAAAAGACATCAACCGAGATTCCGTTAGTAGTGGCGAGCGAACGCGGACCAGGCCAGCGCCTGATATTTAGTTAGCAGAACACTCTGGAAAGTGTGGCCATAGCGGGTGACAGCCCCGTATGCGAAAGCGCAATATCAGGACTTGAGTAGGGCGGAGCACGTGAAACTCTGTCTGAACATGGGGGGACCACCCTCCAAGCCTAAATACTCGTACATGACCGATAGCGAACCAGTACCGTGAGGGAAAGGTGAAAAGCACCCCGATGAGGGGAGTGAAACAGTACCTGAAACCGGATGCCTACAAGCAGTTGGAGGGCTCTTGAAGCCTGACAGCGTACCTCTTGCATAATGGGTCTGTGACTTAGTGTATCATGCAAGCTTAAGCCGTTAGGTGTAGGCGCAGCGAAAGCGAGTCTGAATAGGGCGACTGAGTATGATGCATTAGACCCGAAACCCGGCGATCTAGGCATGACCAGGCTGAAGGTGCGGTAACACGCACTGGAGGGCCGAACCGTTTAATGTTGAAAAATTATCGGATGAGTTGTGTTTAGGGGTGAAAGGCCAATCAAGCCGGGAAATAGCTGGTTCTCCGCGAAATCTATTGAGGTAGAGCGTCGGATGATTGCCGTTGGGGGTAGAGCACTGGATGGTTGCGGGGGTCGCGAGATCTACCAATACTAACCAAACTCCGAATACCAACGAGTCTAGTCCGGCAGACAGACGGCGGGTGCTAAGGTCCGTCGTCAAAAGGGAAACAGCCCTAACCTACAGCTAAGGTCCCCAAGTCACGTCTAAGTGGGAAAGCATGTGGGATTTCCAAAACAACCAGGAGGTTGGCTTAGAAGCAGCCATCCTTTAAAGAAAGCGTAACAGCTCACTGGTCTAAACAAGAGATCCTGCGGCGAAGATGTAACGGGGCTCAAGACGTGCACCGAAGCTTAGGGTTCAGTCTTTTGACTGAGCGGTAGCGGAGCGTTCCGTAGGCCGTTGAAGCGGGAGGGTAACCGACCGTGGAGGTATCGGAAGTGCGAATGCAGACATGAGTAGCGATTAAGAGGGTGAGATGCCCTCTCGCCGAAATTCCAAGGGTTCCTGCTTAAAGCTAATCTGAGCAGGGTAAGCCGGCCCCTAAGACGAGCCCGAAGGGGGTAGTCGATGGGAACCACGTTAATATTCGTGGGCCTGGAGGTGTGTGACGGATGGTGCAACTTGTCTGGCCTTATTGGATTGGTCCAGGCAGGGAAACTGTCCCAGGAAATAGCCCCTCCGTATAGACCGTACCCTAAACCGACACAGGTGGAATGGTAGAGTATACCAAGGCGTTTGAGAGAAGTATCCTGAAGGAACTCGGCAAATTGCCTCCGTACCTTCGGAAGAAGGAGGCCCCATCTAAGCGCAAGCTCTGATGGGGGGCACAGGCCAGGGGGTAGCGACTGTTTAGCAAAAACACAGGGCTCTGCTAAGTCGGCTTCAAGACGACGTATAGGGCCTGACGCCTGCCCGGTGCCTGAAGGTTAAGAGGAGGAGTGCAAGCTCTGAATTGAAGCCCAGGTAAACGGCGGCCGTAACTATAACGGTCCTAAGGTAGCGAAATTCCTTGTCGGGTAAGTTCCGACCTGCACGAATGGCGTAACGACTTCCCCACTGTCTCCAGGATATGCTCAGCGAAATTGAATTCTCCGTGAAGATGCGGAGTACCCGCGGTTAGACGGAAAGACCCCGTGCACCTTTACTGCAGCTTCAGAGTGGCATTAGGAAAGAACTGTGTAGCATAGGTGGGAGGCTTTGAAGCGAGGGCGCCAGCCCTCGTGGAGCCATAGGTGAAATACCACCCTGTTGTTTTCTGATGTCTAACCTCGCACCGTTATCCGGTGCAGGGACCCTCTGTGGCGGGTAGTTTGACTGGGGCGGTCGCCTCCTAAAGAGTAACGGAGGCGCGCGATGGTGGGCTCAGGACGGTTGGAAACCGTCTGTTAGAGTGCAATGGCATAAGCCCGCCTGACTGCGAGACTGACAAGTCGAGCAGAGACGAAAGTCGGTCATAGTGATCCGGTGGTCCCTCGTGGAAGGGCCATCGCTCAACGGATAAAAGGTACGCCGGGGATAACAGGCTGATGATTCCCAAGAGCTCATATCGACGGAATCGTTTGGCACCTCGATGTCGGCTCATCACATCCTGGGGCTGGAGCAGGTCCCAAGGGTTTGGCTGTTCGCCAATTAAAGTGGTACGTGAGCTGGGTTCAGAACGTCGCGAGACAGTTTGGTCCCTATCTGCCGTGGGCGTCGAAATTTGAGAGGAGTTGACCCTAGTACGAGAGGACCGGGTTGAACATGCCTCTGGTGTACCTGTCGTCCTGCCAAGGGCGCAGCAGGGTAGCTATGCATGGACGGGATAACCGCTGAAAGCATCTAAGCGGGAAGCCTCCCTCAAGATAAGATTTCTTCGAGCGGTCGTAGACCACGACCTTGATAGGCCGGATGTGGAAGTGCGGTAACGCATGGAGCTAACCGGTCCTAATTGCTCTGTTCGCGCTTGAATGCTTCTCCAAAGAAGCGAGTCCCACCATCAATGACAACACTGGAATAAACCAGCGTCAAAGATGCGGTGATCACCCTCATGCCAGACATCATATCTCAAAAGTGCACGGCACCGATTAAAACCCGAAGCGCAAGCTCTATTGCTTGGTGACCATAGCGTCTGTGACCCACCCGATCCCTTCCCGAACTCGGACGTGAAACCAGTCTGCGCCAATGGTACTGTGGCTCAAGCCCCGGAAGAGTAGGTCGTCGCCAGGCATTATAGCTCGCGCTCCATTAAACCCATTCGCATGTCCATGCGCTCAACAGCGCAATGCACGCCACAACGCGCAATCCACAGAACAACCACCACAATCCGCAATATCAACACGCCCGGTCCTCTCAAGATCGAGAAGATCAACGTTCATCGGACGGGATGCGGGTTAGCAAGAACACTACATAGCCCTTGAATTGCGGATGGTGCGACAGCATAGGCGGTGCTTGCCAGGCGCCTCCCTCCACCAGCGCCACCCGGAAGGGAATGGGAAAGCCCTCCATCCGGCGAAAATAATCCTCATAGCCCAGGATGGTGGTGCGTCCCTGATAGGTCTGAACGACCACCTCGTCGACCAGCCCGGCCAATCTGGTCAGGGCATGCGGGTCGCCATGCGCGCTCCAGTCCATCAACCCGGTGATCGACAGCCTCCAGTTCTGCGGCAGGCGTCGGCGCAGATCGTGCAGGAAGCGGGCATAGCCGTCGATCCCCCGCGTGGCGGCATCGAAATCGACCTGGAGCCCGACCACCTCATTTCCCGCCTCGCGCCAGCGGTTCAGATCGTCGAAGATCATCGCGTAAAGGGCGTCATTCCAGTCCAGCCGATCCGCCCTGACGACGAGCCAGACCTTCTTGCCCGGCAACCGGGGCGTTCCCATGCGCAGTCTCTCCAGCCGGGGCCACCCGCCGCGCCGGACCTCTCCGTCAAGGAGATAGAGGATCTTCGGCCGGACATTCCCTGCCGGACGCACCCCTGGCCAGAGATAAAAGGCATCATGAGCAGCCGGATCGACGGTTCCCATTCCCGTCTCCGCCTGACGCTGACAGCCGGACAGCGCCAGGAGCGCCAGCAATGCAGTCGCCCATCCGCCTGCGCGCATAATCACCAATAATAGCGCAGGGACTTCGCCCACCGGCTGTCGGGATAGCGCTGCTTCAATTCGGTGAACCACGCCTTTCGGTCGGCTTGAGGCGCCTGCGCCGCGTCCATCTCCTCATAGGTGCGATAGGGGCCGCCGCAACCATTATAGCCGGATGGCGCATAGCACATCACGGCGCGGTACAGGGCATAGGCCCGATCTTCTGGCGCCGCTCCCCTGTCCGCGATGATCGCGGCGTAAATGTCCGAGCGGGAGAGGAAGCGGCCGGAAAACCCGTCCCGCCCATTGCCGAGAGCGAAGCCGTCCTCGCCCGCCTTGAACAGGCTGAATCCGTCAAAGCCGTTCAGCCGGTAGAAATCGCCCAGGCAGAGCCGCGCCTTCGCATTGGCGGGGGATCGCGCCAGGGTTCCGGCGGTCTGCGCTATGCTGGGGCAGGGAAAGCCGTCCGACCATCTGCCCTTGCGGAACAGTCCCACCGGGATCCCGTCCTGCTGGGAGAAGTCCCACAGCCCGCCGTCGTTCCCGGCATTGGCGGGCACCAGCGCAAGATCGCCGGTGAAATCGCCAAAGGCGCCTCTCGTCAGATCCTTGTAGAGCAGGGTGAAGCGAGCCACGTCCCGCTCGCGCGCCGGACGGGCGCCGTCCTGCGCGGCGGCGCGCAGGATCGCCGGCGTTGCCAGCGTTTGCAGCAGGATCGTCCGCGTCATGCTGTCCGTGATCGGCGATCCCGGCGCGAAGACCTGCTCCACCCGCCCGTCCCGCTGCCAGCGGATGGCCAGCCCCATTTCGACAAGCGGCCTTTCATAGAGGGGGTTCGCCCCCCGCAGAAGGTCGCGCCAGAACCCCGCTTCATGGGGGTCTCGCGCTCGGCCCAGGGCCATGCCGCGCAGCACCTGCCGGCTGAAAGCGAGCGGCGTGAAGCGGTTGTCGCGCGCAGCATCGGGCAGCAGCGCCAGGATCGCTTTCGGATCGTCTCCGCCATAATAGGCCCGGCTGGCCTGAAGCAGCCCGTACAGATCGGCATGACGGGCAAACTGCCCCTTTTGCGCGGCGAGTTCGCCGGCGGTCAGAAAGGCCGGATCGGCATCCTGCCGTCGCATCCGCTTGAGATCGGCCACGGCCAGCAGAAGCGGCGCGTCGCTCTGGCTGCCGATGATCCTGGCCGCATCCTCCCGTTCCAGCAGCTTGATGTCGATCTCCTCGGCAAGGTCGGCGGCCGCTTCATCGTCGCCGGGCACGGTGGAGAGCAACTTCTCATAGCTGCGGACCAGGGTCGCCATGTCCCCGCTCAGCCACGCTACGCGGCGCGTCAGCCCTTGCGCCGACGCCGCATAGCGGCCGCTGGGATAAGCCTTCAGATAGGCGCCGATGGCATTGCCGGCCTCCTTGACCGCGGCGCGATCCACCTTTTCCGGCCCGGCGAAGTCGCCATATTCATCCACCGCCGTGGCGACCGCGGCGCGCAGGCCGATGCGGATCGGCATATATTGGGCGGTTTCCGCGACCCATTTGCTGCGGCTGCGCGTCAATGAAGCGAAACCCTCCCGCGCGGCCTGCCAGTCGCCCTTGTGAAAGGCGTCGGCCGCTTTCAGATAGGACAGATATTCGCGGCCCGGCTTGCTGGATACCGCCGCATTCCCCCAATCGGTCGTGCCGCAGCCGGTCTGGGCGCGAAGCCGGCCCAATTCGGCGCGCTCCGCCCCCGGCAAGGCGGCTTCGGCGGCAAGCGCCGCGTCGAAGGCCGCCACCGCCTCCCTGGAAACGGCGCAGCCCGTCGCATCGGCATTGCCCTCGCTCTCCTCTGCCGCTTGCGGCCAGAAGGCGGCGCGCAAGCCCGGCCATGTCATGAAGGTGCGGCCGAATTGCGGATTGTTTACGTCGGCCGCCGCGCCCGCACGATCCCCGTCCACCGGCCTCAGGCTGCGCATCAGCAGCAGGATGTTGATGCGCGTATCGTTGCCGGGGCTGATCGCGGCCCGCCCGCCGCAGTCATAATCGGGCGAAGCCAGTTGCCAGCCGGGCGAGCAGGAGGAGTCGGCGCAGGCCCAGAGCGCGCCGCCCAGGCCGATCCCCGACAGCGCCAGCATGATCAGCATGGCGGCGATGGGATGCCTGCGGTGAAACGCGAAATCATGGCTCATGAGGCGGCGCCGCCGATCGTCTTCTTCTTCATCCGAGGCCAGACTGAACAAAAGATCGCGTCCAGGCAATGGCGAAGGCAATGATCGCCGGCTTTCGGCGAGATTGTGCCATCGGTCGGCTGCAAGAAGGCGTATATATTTCAGCCCCCGCCATGCTGACGGCCTGGGCTGAATCCCCACACACCCTAATCCACCTTCTCGGCGGCCCGGACCGAATTTATCATCGAGGATTCGAGCAGATAGTTCAGCGAACGCGCAGGGTCGCCGGCAATCGCCCTGAGCTGTTCCTGCGCCTGCCGCTTCACATCCGGATCGCGTTCTTCGATCATCGCCTTGTTGCGGATGCTGGCCTTCTGGACGAATTCGATATTGCTCGCGCGGCGCTGGCGGTCATATCTGTCCAGCAGCGTGTCGTCGGCGCGCCTGTGCCACACGTCGGCCAGCTTTTCGGCGAGACTGGCGGCATCCTGGATGCCGCTGTTCAGGCCGAACCCGCCCAGCGGATTGTTGATGTGCGCGGCGTCGCCGGCCAGCAGGACGCGCCCCTTGCGGAAATGGCGCGCCACGCGCTGGTGAACGCGGTAGATGCCGCAATAGCGCAGGTGCAGTTCATCGGCGCCGGAAATGACGTCCAGAAGCCGGGCCTGCACGTTCGCCGGGTCCAGGACTTCCTCATCGCTCAGGGAAGGATCGGTGGGATAGGTGACGCGCCAATTGGGTTTTCCATCCTCATCCTCCAGCCGCAGGACGACCGCCCACCGATCCGGATCGGTCACATAATTGGTATAGGCGAAACCGAACTGCGTGAGATCATCGGCGAGATTGGTGACGACGAAGCGTTCCGGCCAGGTGAAGCCCTCGAAATCAATGCCGGCCGATTTGCGCACCTGGCTGCGCGCGCCGTCGGCGCCGATCAGCCACCGTCCGGTCGCCAGATGCTCCCCGCCCTCGCCATCGACATATTCCACCACGACGCCGCTCGCATCTTCGGTGAACCCGGTCATGCGGGCTCCCGCGCGGACTTCCACATTCGCATGCCGGGCCAGCGCGGCGAGCAGCACCGGCACCACCTTCTGCTGGCCCAAATGGAAACGATAGGGATGGTCCGTCACGTCCTTCAGGATGTTCAGGTCGAATTCCGCCACGACCGATCCGTCACGATTGCGCACCTGCCACAGGGGAATCCTGAGGCCGATTTCCATCAGGGCTGGCAGAACCCCCAGCCGCCCCAATATGTCGAGCGTCGGCGGATGAAAGGCCGCGCCGCGCGGATCCTGGATCGGCGTCGATGCCGCTTCGAGGATCAGGAGCGGGACGCCGCGCTGGGCCAGGTCGAGCGCGGCGACCAGGCCGACGGGGCCGCCTCCGACAATGATGACGCGATCTTCCATGGCCAGGGCCATCCTCTTTCTCCCGCAACTGTTTTTCAGGGCTGCCTTGCGCGGCCCGTCCGTCGGCCACATTTTCCCAGCCGGTCGCCCTTCTCCAGACCGCAGATCACATCGCAGCCATTCACTTTTTGCATATGATCGCCTAGAGCATTTTCAAATTGGCCGTTGGCGGGCCGTCATGGGCTGAATGTCGATCGGTCCTGGCGTCCGATGCACAAGGCGGCGAACAAGGGGGGGGGAAGGGCGATGTTGAAACTGGCCGATGTCGGGCTGTCCGAATTGCAGGCGTTCGAAGCCGTCTATCGCTGCCGCAGCGTCATAGAGGCCAGCCGCGTGCTCGACCTGCCCCAGCCCACGGTCAGCCGCTGGCTGGCCAAGCTGCGCGACCATTTCGGCGACGCGCTGTTCGTCAGGACGCCGCGCGGCATGGAGCCGACGGGAACGGCCGACGCGATCATCGGTCCGGTGCGGGACATGCTCCGCATCTACCGGGACCGGCTCATGCAGGACCGTTCCTTCGATCCGCGATCGACCAACCGGAACTTCCGCATAGCGGCTTCGGATTTCGGCCAGCTCACTGTGCTTCCCATGCTGGACCGCTGGTCGGCGGACCAGGCGCCCAGGGCGCGCTTCTCCTCCGTGGCGGTCGACAGGCACTCGCTGGCGGCCGGTCTCGAATCCGGGGAGATCGACATCGCCTTCGGCGGATTTCCGGCGCTCTATTCCGGGGTCATCGAACAGACGCTCTATGAAGACGTCTATGTTTGCGTCATGCGGCGGGGGCATCCGCTGCTCGACCGCGATTTCACGGTGGAGGCGTTCCGCGACGCCACCCATGTGCTGGTGAGCGCCCGCACGGCGGGGCACATCCACCATGAGGTGGAGGCGCGCATCACGGCGATGGTCTCGCCGGAAAATGTGCGCCTGACCTCCAACAGCTTCCTGGTGGCGCCGCTGCTGCTGGGCCAGACCGACATGATCCTGACCGTGCCGAGGCGCGTGGCGCTGATCTTCAAGGCGCAGGTGGATCTGGAGATAATGTCCCCGCCCTTCGATCTGCCCCAGTTCAAGGTCAAGCAATATTGGCACGAGCGGTCGAGGCACGATCCCGGCCACCAATGGCTGCGCCAAGGGATCGCGGAACTGATGGCGGGAAGGCCCCCGTCCTAGGACCGATCGGCGCTAGGGGGACGGGCGTCTCCGCGCCCTCAGCATCAGCACATTCGCGGCGCAAAGGACAAGGGGCAGGGAAAGAAGGGCCAGGACGCGGCCCGGCGACAGCGCGCTGCCGATGAGCAGGCTGCCGGCCAGCGCGCTGATGACGGCGCCGAAGCGGCCCGCCATCACCGCCCATCCCAGTCCGGTTGCGCGGATGTCGGGCGGGTAGATCATGACGGCCAGGGCGGTCAGCGCAACCTGCGACCCGGCCGTGCCGATGCCCGTGAAGAAGAAGAGGGCGCTCCACAGCAGCGGGTCCGGCGGGAATATCTCAAAGCCCAGCAGCGCCGCGATGGCGATGCCATAGGCGCACAGCAGCGCGGGGACGATGCCGCCGCGGTCGGAGGGGACGGACAGGGCCAGGCCGCCCAGAATTCCCCCGGCCTGGACGACCACGCTCGATCGCAGCGCGTCCGCACGCGAAAAGCCGGCAAGTTCGAGCAGCGCCGGAAGCCAACTGATCATCAGGTAGAGGATGAACATCGTCAGCCACGACAATATCCACAGGATCGCGGTCTGCACCCGCAACCGGGGCGTGAGCAGCGATCCCAGCGCGCCTCCATGCGCGACCGTCGGGCCGGGCCGGAGCGCCTGCCCCTCCAGCGCCAGCCGGCGCAGGACTTTCCTCAACTGGCCGGGGCGGCGGCCGGTCCGCAGGAGATAGTCGGGACTTTCCGGCAGGGCGAACAGCAGCAGCAGGCTGACGCCCAGGGGAAGCCAGCCGCCGACCTGGAAAAGCCCCTGCCACCCCAGCCAATGGACGATCGGCGGACCGGCGAAGCCTGCCGTCAACGCCCCCAGGGCGACCGAGCTGTAGACCAGCGCGACGCAGAGCGCCTTGCGCCGGGCGGGCACGAATTCCGAAACGAGCGCGACCGCATTGGGGATGCTCATGCCCAGGCCGATGCCCGTCAACGCGCGCGAGGCGACCAGGCCGGCGACCGTTGCGGCCTGGCTGGTCGCGAGCGAGCCGAGCCCGGCGATCGCCAGCGCGGTCACGAGCATCGGCTGACGCCCGATCCGATCGCCCAGCGGCGCCAGGAAAGCCGCGGAGAACAGCATGGCGAGAAGCGCGGAGGCAAGGGCTGGGCCGAAAGTCGATGGCGCCAGCGCCCATTGCTCGGCGATGGGGGGCACGCTGAGCGCCATGGCCTGAATGTCGAATCCGTCGAGGAGCATGACCAGGCAGCCCATCGCGACGATCCGATATTGGAAGGGGGATATGGGACGATTGTCGATGACGCCGCCGATCGTCGCGGGCGCGTCCGCCATGTCCGGATTTCCGGTGGAAACGACGTTCATGATCTTTGCCGGCCTCCCCTATCTCTCTATGTCGCCGCCGGTCGTTGCGTCGGGCGGTCGCGGTTGACCGCTGTCGTCCAGGATCGGTCGGCAGGTCGGGCTTGGCAAATATTGTAATCGCATATCGGCAATTCATTTGTGCGCTGATCCTCCGCGCCGGGCCGCGTCCGGGCGGGGAAGGCGCCGCCGGCCGACAAGGCGCCGCCTGCCTATACGATTTTCGTATTTCGCCGATGCAGTTATGGTTATGGCGATGCGCCCCGAAGCTGCTTAGCCATGGCAAGGCTTGAAAGCAAATCGGCGCGAAGATGCCGACAGACGAAGAAGAGGTGGTTCGGGGTCATCGACCGCGGCGACATGCATGTCCGGGACATCGACCGGGCATTTTCGCGGCCCCACGCCACCTTAAAGCAATAATTACGCACTGGATGCACGTCCAGCAATGTGGGGAGAGGCAATGAACATTTGCAATCGCAGCGCTTTTATCATCCTGATGCTGTCGACATCGTCGGCGATGGCGCAGACCGCCCCCTTTCCGGAGGATGCGCAGGCGGACGCGGCCGCAGCCGCCCAGGGGGCGGGCGGACAGATCGAGGAGATCGTCGTCACGGCCCAGAAGCGCGCCGAAAACATCCAGCGGGTTCCCATCGCCATTTCGGCCCTGGGCGGAGAGGCGTTGGCCAACAAGGGTTTCGACAGCCTGGCGACGCTCACGAAACTCGCTCCCTCCCTTCAGCTCAGCAATTACGGTCCGATCGCATTCGTGACGATGCGCGGCATCGGCAATGAGAACACCACCGCCGGCGGAGACCCCGGCGTCGCCTTCCACTATGACGGCGTCTATATCGGCCGGCCGATCGGCACCCTGTTTTCGGCCTTCGATACCGAACGGGTGGAAATCCTCCGCGGTCCGCAGGGCACGCTCTATGGGCGGAACGCCACGGGCGGCTCGATCAACTACATCACCCGGAAGCCCGGCGACGAGCTGGAGGGCCATGTCGACGTGACCGCCGGCAAATACGACATGTGGCGGGTGCGGGGGGCCGTCAACCTTCCCCTGTCCGACGCGGTCAGCACCAGGATCGTCGCTTTCCGCGAGAAGCGGGACGGCTTCACCCGCAACAGCGTGCCGGGCGGGACGGACGCCAATGACGCGAACAACTGGGGCGTGCGCGGCCATGTCCGCATCGAACCCGCCGGCGATTTTTCCATCCTTCTTTCGGGCGTCCATATCCACAGCGGCGGCGTCGGCAGCCAGCCGGAGATCCGCACGCCGTTTCCCGGCTCCACGACCGGCCGGAACCTGGGCGGCCCGCAGATAGCGGGCCTCAACAACTATCTGGTCGACGGCGTCCCGCTGGTCAACGACCTGCGGCCCTTCCATGAAGGGAAGAACAGTCCGGAATATCAACGCAACTCGTTGTCGATATTGAGCGCGAACCTTGAATATGATCTTGGCGCGGCGACGATCAAGTCGATCACCGCCTATGCCGAGTCGAAATTCAGTTCCCAGGCCGATACCGATTATTCGCCAAAGGATCTGGGCGTCCTGGACCTGGAAGAAAGGGCGCATCAATTTTCCCAGGAATTGCAGATCCTCTCCAACGCGGGCGCCAACGCTCCGTTCAACTGGATATTGGGCGCCTATTATTTCCGCGAAAAGGGGTTCCGCCAATCGGCCTTCCGGGGCGGCCGCTATGCCATCGTCGCGGCGAACAACAATGTTCCGGACGGCTTCCGGCTCGCCGGAGACGTCACGTCGAAATCCTACGCCTTTTTCGGCCAGGCGACCGTTCGTCCGCTCGACCGCTGGAGCATAACCGGCGGCCTGCGCTATACCCATGACGAAAAGGACGGCGTCAATTCGGGCTTCCAGTTCACGCCGCCCAGCTATAGCGGCCCGGTCGGCGGACAGTGGGAAAAGGTCACCTACCGCATCGCCACCGACTATCAGCTCACCGACGCGATCCTGGCCTATGTCAGCTATTCCACCGGGTATAAATCGGGCGGGATCAACCAGGCGATCAATCCGCTGCTTTCCAACGCCGTCTTCCAGCCGGAAACCGTCAAGGCGATGGAGGCGGGGCTAAAGAGCCAACTCTTCGACCGGCGGCTGCAGGTCAACCTTGCGGCCTATCGCAACAAATATGACGATCTCCAGTTCCAGATATTGGGGCCGTTCGGCGCCCAGGCCTATAATGCCAGCGGGGCGACCGTGCAGGGCGTGGAACTCGAATTCCAGGCCGCCCCGACATCCTGGTTCCGGCTGGACGGATCGGGCGCCTATACCGACGCCACATTCGATCCCCAGCTCGTCCAGAATGTGCAACTGGGCGGCAATCGCGTGCAGCGCACGCCCAAATGGACGGCGAATGTGGGCGGTTCCGTCAGCTTCCCCATCCGCGGGTTTGGCGAAGGGCGCCTGCGCGTCGATTATTCCTACACCAGCCGGATTTTCTATACCGCCTTCAACCGGGCCGCGCCCTTTCCGGTCAATCCCGGATCGGACCTGGCGCCCGGTTACGAAAATGTCGACATGCGCCTGTTCCTCACGACGGCGGACGATCGCTGGACGGGCGAGGTGTTCGTCACCAACCTCTTCGACACGGTGCAGACCGGCAATGTGTTCCGCGGCATCGGGTTCAACGACGTGCCGGGCGGCGGCGGCGCCGAAGTCGTCACCTACAAGCCGCCGCGCCAATATGGCTTGAGGATCGGCTATAAATTCTGACGGAACGGCGGCCCCCCCGGCGGGCCGCCATTTCGCGATGCGCCCCGCCATGGTAGAGGGGCGGGGCGCATTCGGGAGGGCATGATGCACCATTATCCGCCGCTCGTCCTGGTCCACGGCGCCTGGCATGGCGCCTGGTGCTGGAACCGGACCCAGTTCCACCTGGCGCTTCTCAACCGCATGGCCGTTGCGGTCGACCTGCCGAACCACGGGCTGCGGGCGCTTTTCCCCAGGGCGCAGAGGGCGCGTCCCTTCTCGGCCGAGGCGATGGCCGCCGAGCCAAGCAGCGCCGGCGCCATCTCCCTTGGCGAGGCTGCCTCCTTCCTGGCCGGGCAGATCGAGGCGCTGAGCATCTCCACCGGCAGCAGGGTGGCGCTCGTCGCCCATAGCCTGGGCGGCGCGATAGCGAATGCCGCCGCGGAAATCGCCGCCGAGCATCTGTCGCACCTCGTCCATCTGTGCGCGATCACGCCCGTGGACGGCCATGCGGCGCTGGAATACAGGATGGCGCCGGAGAATGAAGGCTCGCGCACCGCCTCGCTCCAGACGGGCCATCCTCCGGAGATCGGCGCGGCGCGCATCGATGCGGCCGACGAAGCGCGCCTCCAGGACATCAGGCAGATATTCTTCCATGACATCGACGAGGATGCGGCGCGGGCGGCGACCCATTTCATGACGCCGGACGTTCCCCTGGGATTCCTGCGCGATCCGGTGATCACGACGGGACGCTTCGCCGCCATACCGCGCGCCTATATCGTCTGCACGCAGGACAATGCCCTGCGCGAACCGGCGCAACGGCGCTGCATAGCGGACATGGACCGGGCCTATCCCGACGCGCCGACCAGGGTCAGCACGCTCGCTTCGTCCCATTCGCCCTTCTTCTCCTGTCCGGACCGGCTGGCGGCCCTGATCGACATGCACTCGAAGTAACAGGGCGACTTCCACGGCCAGATCGGCCATCAGCCCGTCCGCCATCGCGGTTCCGGACAGGAATCCTGGCGATCGCCTAATCGCGGAAGACGACCGTCTTGTTCGCGTTGATGAACACCCGGTCCTGCACATGATATTGCACGGCCCTGGAAAGCACCCGCTGCTCTATGTTCCGACCCTTGCCGACCAGCGCCTCGGGCGTGTCGGCGTGCGAGACCATCTCCACGTCCTGGTGGATGATCGGCCCTTCATCGAGGTCGGCGGTGACGTAGTGCGCCGTCGCGCCGATCATCTTGACGCCGCGGGAATGCGCCTGGTGATAGGGTTTGGCGCCCTTGAAGCCGGGCAGGAAGCTGTGATGGATGTTGATGCAGCGGCCCGCCAGGAACGCGGCCAGGTCGTCCGACAGGATCTGCATATACCGGGCGAGCACGACGAGTTCCGCGCCCGACGCCACGATCGTCTCCTTGATCCTCGCCTCCTGCGCCGCCCTGTTGTCCCTGGCGGCGGGAAAATGATGATAGGGGATGTCCTCAAGCCATGACCTGATCGTCAGGGCTTCCTTGGGGTGGTTGGATATGATGGCGACCACGTCCATGTCGATTTCGCCGATGCGGCTGCCGTACAGCAGATGGCCCAGGCAATGATCGAATTTCGACACGAGCGCCACGACCCTTCGCCGTTGCGCGGCAGGACGCAACGACCATTGCATGCCAAACCCGGCGGCGACATCGATAAACATGTTTTCGAATGCCACGGTCCTGTCGTCGGGAAATCGAGCGACGACGCGCATGAAGAACTTGCTGGTTTCCGGATCGTTGAACTGCTGCGCGTCGGTGATGTTGGCGCCGGCGGAAAAGAGCGCGGCGCTGACGGCGGCCACTATTCCGGGCCGGTCGGGACACGACAATTTGAGGATATGGTCTTCAGGCACGCGACATTCCCCTCCAAGGTCATGCATGGCCGCCACGGTGCGGCCGCGTCTTGGCAGCCTTAATCGATCCGCGTCCCGTCCGATTGCAAGATGCCGGGCCGTCCGCCGCGCGGCTTGGCCCATTCCGCATATCGGATATTCGGGGCCGCCCGGCGCGGATCATGGAATCCGGATAGCGAATATTTCCTATCCGCTTCCTGTGATTTTCAGAATTTCGCAAAGCTGATCTATTCGCCGAACGCGGTCGACAGAACCGGCATTACGGCACGAACCGCGAATGGCATCGCGCACGCAAAAGATGCGCGCATGAAGGGGAGAGCTGAATGTCTGGAGCCTCAAAACGCGCCTGTCGTCCGCATTTCAGCGCCTTGCTGATGCGCGGGGCCTTCCTTGGCGCCTTCGCCTCGACCGCGCCGGCCCACGCCTGGCAGGGCAGTGCCGCCGCTGGTCCGGAACAGGCGTCGCAGGCCGCCCGAACCGCATCGGGGGGGATTGCCGACATCGTCGTCACTGCGCGGCGCCGGTCGGAATCGCTCCAGAACACGCCGGTCGCCGTTTCCGCGATCACGGGGGCGACGCTGGCGGACCGGGGCGCCACGGACATTTCGGCCGTGGCGCAGGCCGTGCCCAGCCTGACGTTCAACACCACGGCGGGGAATTCCGGCGCCTCCAACGCCGCGGTCGTCTTCATCCGCGGCATCGGCCAGGACGACTTCTTCCCCACGATCGATCCGGGCGTCGGCATCTATCTGGACGGCATCTACGTCTCGCGCACCCTGGGTTCGGTCCTCGATACGGTCGACCTCGAACAGGTGGAGGTGCTGCGCGGTCCCCAAGGTACGCTCTTCGGGAAGAACACGATCGGCGGCGCGGTCCAGATCACCACCAGGAAACCCTCCGACAAGTTCGAGGGGTCGCTTGAGGCCACGACGGGGCGTTTCGACCGCATCGACGTCAAGGGCAGCATCAACATTCCCTTCACGTCCAGCCTGTTCGGCCGTTTCTCGCTCGCGACGCTCAACCGCGACGGCTATGTCACGATCCTGCGGAAGGATCCCGGCACCGGGGCCGTGACGGAGGCCGACGCGCCGAAGCTGGGCGACATTTCCACCATTGCGGGCCGGGGCGCGCTCCGTTGGGAGGCGACGCAGGAATTCAAGCTGGATCTCAGCTTCGATTATACGCGCAAGCGCGAGCAATCGTCGGGCACGACCCTGCTCGCGACCCAACCCCTGGTTCCCGGCATTCCGGTCGGCGATCCCAATTTCATCAATGCGAACGCCGCGACCATCGGGGGCTTCTACAATCTGGTCGTCGCCGGCGCGCAGGGCTGCAATCCGCTGGCCGGAGGGGACGCGTTCGACCAGTCCAATCCCTCC
Source organism: Sphingobium sp. HDIP04 (assembly GCF_000445085.1). Classification (NCBI taxonomy): domain Bacteria; kingdom Pseudomonadati; phylum Pseudomonadota; class Alphaproteobacteria; order Sphingomonadales; family Sphingobiaceae; genus Sphingobium; species Sphingobium sp. HDIP04. Next base: position 16,004 of record NZ_ATDO01000100.1, read on the forward strand.
TGCTTCAACGATCAATATGTCACCGGCAATCCCTATACGACCTTCTACGATCCGGCGCGTTCGCGGTCGGACCTCGACCTCTGGGGCCTGACGGGTGTCGCGGAATGGAACGTCTCGCCCGATGTGAGCGTCAAGTCGATCACCGGCTACCGGCGCACGGAATCGCATTTCATGCGGGACGACGATACCCCGTTCAGGCTGCTGGAATTGCAGACCGACCAGACCGCCCGGCAATTCAGCCAGGAACTGCAATTTTCGGGCAGGACGATGGACAGCCGCCTGACCTGGCTGATCGGCCTCTATTATTTCAGCGAAAAGGTGCGGTTCGACAATCCGGCCTGCTTCTCCTTCGTCTGCACCGCCGTCAAGACGAAGCTGGACACCGACAGCTACGCCGCCTTTTCCCAGGCGACCTTCGCCATCGATCCCCGCACCAACCTGACCGCCGGGCTGCGCTACACCAATGAGACGAAGCGCAACGATCCGGACAATTTCTACATCGACAACGGGTTCGGGCTGCCGCCCTTCGCCGTCAACAATCCCAATCCGGACCCGGCCACGATCATCGACAATCCCGCGAAGGTGAAGCTGAAGAACGTGTCGCCGATGGTGTCGCTGGACCATCGCTGGTCGCCGTCGATCATGACCTACGCCTCCTTCTCCCAGGGCATCAAGGGCGGCGGCTTCCAGCAACGCGTCATCCTGCCGCGCCTTCAGCAGCCGACCTTCGGTCCGGAAAAGCTGACCTCTTACGAGATCGGCGCGAAGACGGACCTTTTCGATCATCACGTCCGCTTCAACATCGCGGCTTTCTGGGCGGATTACAAAAATCTCCAGATCACCGTGTTCGATCCCAATTTCAGCATAGAGCCGTTGCAGGTGAACGGCGGCACGGCCCGCATTCGCGGCATCGAAGTGGAATCGACGATCAAGCCGTTCGAAGGGCTTACCGCGACGCTGGGCGGCAGCTATCTGGACACCGAATATACCAGGATCGCCCCCAATGCGGCGATCCCGCCCGATGCGGTCCTGCCCTATACCCCGAAATGGTCGATCAGCGGCGGCCTGAGCTATGCGTACGAACTGGCCGGTGCGGGAACGCTCACCCTGCGCGGCGACTGGAATTATCGCAGCCGTACCTTCTTCAACGCGGCGAACGATCCGATCATCTCCCAGCCGGGCTATCATGTGGTGAACCTGTCCGCGGCCTTCCTGACCAGGGACGAACATTGGCGGCTCACCCTGGGGGTCACGAACCTGACGGACAAGGCCTATCTCGGTTCGGGTTTCGCGGACCTGCGAAACTCCTCCTTCGCCGATGGCGTCTATGCCCGGCCAAGGGAATGGTATCTCTCGGCGCGATACGCCTTCTGAGACCCTCACGCATGCCGGGCTCTCCGGATTTTGCCGTCGCATCGTTCGTGGCGGAAAATCGGTTTCTGCCCTTCGACAGGCTTTTCCGCACGATGCTTCAGCTCGACTGATCCGGCTTCGCGGCATGATAACGGACCGATGCCATTGCCGGCGCAATGGCGGCCGGCTTGAACAGTTCGATGTCGATCGCGCTTACCCGATCAAGGCCGATCAGCCGCCGGCCGAGTTCGCAGGCCAGGGTCTCGATAAGCTCGAAATGGCCCTCGGCGGCCAGGCGCCGGGCCGCGTCGACCAGGGTGCGATAATCCACGGCGCGGTCGATCCGGTCGCTCTCCGGCTCGCGCACTTCCGCCGCGATGTTGAGCAGGATTTCCTGGTGATGGTCCTTTTCGCCGCGATGGATGCCGACGCTGGCCATGATCGAGATATTCTGCGCCCGCACCCACAGCTTCTGCTCCGGCCCGATCGCTGATCCCGTTCGATGCCGGCAATGTCGGCAGGATGGTTCATTGGCGGCCAGTCCGGGAAATTCGTTTCGATCATGCATGAAATGCCCAATAGTCCGGTCGATTGCCGAGACATCATAGCTCCATGCGCCCTATCGGCCTAGCTGCGATCCGGATTCCGCCGTTCCATGATCGGGATTGGAAAGGTCACGATACCGCCAGACCACAACCGAATATTTAAAAATCATTTCATAAACAGCAAGCAAAGCATGACATCCGGTACCAGGATTTGCCCGCGATCGGGCCATATCTGTTCCTGCCCGGTCATGATGCGCCTTCTAGGCAGCGTGGACAAATTCAAGACTTGCCGGACTGAGTGATTTTTTGGGGGGGAGCGGACGTTCCCCTATTCGTCACCCCGGGCTTGACCCGGGGTCCCGCTGCCCTTTCCAGGCGGGCACTCAGAAAGAAAGCGGGACCCCGGATCAAGTCCGGGGTGACGGTGGGGCAATGTCAGCTAAGGCCATTTCACGACATTTCCGAATTTGTCCACGCTGCCTAGCAGGCGGAAACGTCCACCGCGGGCGCGCCGGCTTCATGGCCGGCCTCCTCAAGGGAAGCGGCAATCGGTTGGCCCTGGACATTGACCCGCCTTGCTCCCAGCTGGTGGTCGACCCGGCATTCGGAGATGAGGGATCGCAGCCAGATATTGCCCGGATCATGGTCGAAGCGTTCATGCCAATATTGCTTCACGTCGATGACCGGCAATTCCAGCGGCGGCGCGACGATCGTCATCCGCGGCGATTGCACCACCCGCGCAACGGATCGCGGAACCGTGAGCACCAGGTCGCTCATCTCCGCGATCAGGGCGGTGACCATGAAGGTTTCGGATACCATGCGGATGCGCGCCGGATCGATGATGTCGAGTATCCGGCTTTCGGCCTCCCGGTGCCCATGGCTGTAATGCTGGCCGTCGACGACGATATGGTCCAGCGCCTTGTAATCGCTGAGGCTCAGCACGCCGTTCGGCGCCAGCGCCTTGGGCAGGATGCAGACATAATCCTCCCGGAACAGCGTCTGTTCCTTCACATTGGCGTAGAGCGTCGGATAGCTGCCGACGGCGATGTCCGCCATTCCCGCCTCCAGTTGAGAGATCAGCGTGTTTCGCCCGATCGGAACGGCCGTGAACTTGACGTTGGATGCGATGTGCGCGGAATGCCGCTGCACCAGCGGCATGATGCAATAATGGCCGAGGTCGGACGCGGCGATCCGGAAATTGCGTTCGGAAAGGGCGGGGTCGAAGCTCTGGCGGCCGCACAGGCCGTTGCGGTAGATGCGCAGCGCCTCCTCCACCCCCTTGGCGACGGACTGGGCGATGGAGGTCGGCACCATGCCGTTGCGGGTGCGCACGAAGAGGGGATCGTTGAAATGTTCGCGCAGCGCGCTGAGATTCCGGCTGAGCGAGGATTGCGGCAATTCCAGCTCGTCGGCAGCCAGCGTCACGCTCTTGAGCCGCATCATGGCTTCGAAGACGGACAGGTGAAAGAAGGACAGCATCGCCGCCGGGTCGCGGCTGGTGGGCAGCATGCTCACGGTATCACTCTCCTATGGCCGGTGCGCCAAGCACGCTTTTTCTGCTTTTTCAGGAGAATGGATATTGCGGCGCGCAATATCGCAAGTGCATAAAACGGATGGTTCGCATCCGTTTTACGGATTTACTGCGCCGCCCGCCTCCTTGAGGCGTCAAGGGCATGAAAATGCGGGATTTCAGGCGAAGCGCAAGGCCGCCCTTCGCGCCCCATGCGTCTGGCGAGGCCGGGATTCACGGCGCGCGGACATGCGAAGGCCGCGCCCGCGGGCGTCACTCGCGGGCATCGCCATAGTGCGAACGGATGAACCTTGCCGTATCGACCAGCGCGCCGAAGGGGTAGAAGTGCAGCATCGCCTCGCCATGGATCGCCGGATCGCGTTGCCTGGCCAGGCTTTCGATCAGATGCTCCGGGCCGGCCGTGCTGAGCAGCCGGCTGATCGAAGCGCCATATTTCACCATGACCCTGGCGGAGGCGCCCACGCCGCATCGGGCGGCGAAGCGGATCAGCTTGCCGACGCTGGCCGGGCCGGGCAGGCCGATGCGCACGGGGGCTGCGACGCCATCCCGGCGAATCCGGGCGAGCCAGTCCAGGATCGCGTCGGCGTCGAAGGCGAACTGGGTCATGATCTCGACCCGCTTCCCCTGTTCGGCGAGCGCAGCGATCTTGTCTTTCATCGCCTGGTCCAGCTTCTCCCGGCCGATGTCCGGATGCCCTTCGGGATAGCCGGAGATGCCGACCGTGCCGATGCCCGCCCTGTCGAGCAGCCCGCTGCGGATGACGGCCAGAGCATCCTCATAAGGCCCCATGGGCGCGGGCGGATCGCCGGCGATCACGAAGGCCCGGTCGATGCCGACCTCGCCGTCCAGGACGGTCAGGAACTCGACCAGATCGTCTTTGGAGGGGAGGCGCCGCGCCGAGATATGCGGCACCGGCACGAAGCCCAGCGATTTGACGGTCCGCGCCGCCGCGACCCGCGCCGGCATGGTTTCGCCCGGCAGGTAGGTCACCGAAATCGGCGTGCCCGCGGGGATCATCGGGGCCGCGTCGGCAAGGCTTGCAACGTCCTTCGCCGTCATTTCGAGCGAAAAAGATCGGACGAGGTCCAGGATAGGCGCATCCTGGCCCGGCAGAGCGGGTTTCGATCCGATTGAATCGGATTGCCGCTCTGGATTCCTTGTTTTCCGCGATTTCTTGATCAGCGATCGGTTCCGATCGCTTGGAAATCGCTCTAGCGCTAGTTTCATGTGAGGCGGCCTTTCCGCGAAGGGCCGGCCCGGCGCGTCTTCCCCGCGCGGAGCCGCCGGAGGATTCAGTCCTTCTTGATGACCTTTTCGAAATAGGGCGACGGCGCGACCGTGACCCGCACTTCGCGCAATGTGTTGCGCTCGATCGTCGGGCGGCGCATCTTGTCCTCGCCCCACAACAGGGTGAGCTGGGCGCCCGGTTCGGCATGGTCGACATCGACCACCGCGCCGCTCAGGAATTCGCCGGCATTGGCGCTGAAGCCGGAGAACTGGGCCAGTCCCACATGCCTGCCGCCGTCCCTGGCGCGGACGTCGTCGATATGGAAGGTGGAATAGGCCGAAAGCGGGAAGTTGATGAAGCGGGCCGGCGGATCGGCGTAGAGCGAGTCGTGGATGACCCTCATCAGGTCGTCATGATTCCATATGAGGGTGACTTTCCTGCGCTTCTGGTCGGCCGCCCGTCGCGCCAGCGCGGCCTTGCCGATGAAGTCGTCGCGCTGCTGATCGATCAGCGGGCCGTAGCCGACATCGATCGGGTCCATATAATAATCGCGTATGTCGTCCGAATAGAAGCTGCCGCCCATCGACCCCAGGGTTTCCAGCGACATGGGCGAAAGCCACTCGCGAAACGGCTTCATCTCCTCGCTGTGATAGACGGCGGGGACGGGGTGCGGCATCCAGCCGGATTCGATCGCGCTTGTCGGATAGGCGAGCGATCCGACCTTCCTGATGTCGTATTTCGCGCCCGCTTCCATCAGCGCGTCCATGACGGCTTCCCCGTCCGCCCATGGACCGAACATCTCGAAACCGGGAGTGCCGGCCATGCCGTGCCGCAACGCGCGAACCGGCTTTCCCGCGATTTCGAAGCTGCCGATGCCGAAGAAGGATATTTCGGGAAGGCGGTTGCCGGTCACTTCCTTCAGCAATTCCAGGGCATAAGGCCCCTGGATCTGGTAGATCCAGATGCGCGGATCGCCCGGCCGCATGCTGACGGTTTCGTCGCGGTCTATTTCGACGTCATAGCCGCCGGTTTCGGCATGGAACTGCGTCCAGTCGGAAATGACCGGCGGACCGACGACGCGGAAATAGTCTTGTTCCAGATGGAATACGATGCCGTCGCCGATCAGATAGCCGTCCGGACTTGCGGCGATGAGCTGCTTGCCGCGATTGACCGGAAAGGTCGTCATTTTGGTGAGGCCGACCTTGCGCAGTATCTTGAGCGCGTCAGGCCCCCTGAGATAGAGGTCGGTCATGTGGAAGGACTGGTTGAGCAGCGCGACGCCTTGCTTCCAGGCGCGCTGTTCGTCCCGCCAATTGGTATATTCGGGCGCCGCGACCGGAAACTGGTAGGGACCGATCAGGGAACTGCGCAGCAGCTTCACGGGACCGCCGACAGCCTGGAGAGCCTCCTCCAGATTGCGATATTGGAGCAGCGGATTTTTCATGGCATCCTTTCCATCGACTTATCTTGTTCAATATGATCTTGCGGCGGAACCACGAAGACTTGTGTTCCGCCGATCCGTGCAATGGCGCACGAGTATTCATGTCCATATCGACCCGGTCGCGCATGTTCCGCGACAGGCGTTGAAGCTCCAGGACTTGTCGCCCGTTGATAAATCGACTGTGGGATGCTGTGTAGAACGCAGGCCGGATTCCGCGAATCCGCGATCCGGATTGCGGCGGCGCCTGAATATGGGAAAGGCCCCGGACGCCGCTTGCGCGTCCGGGGCCTTCACTTTCGGCCGCGGATGGGATTATGCGTCGAGGCCGTCGATCGCTTCGGCAATCTCGACCTGCATGCGCAGGAGCGGGACGATGGTCTCCGACGGGCGACGGCCCAGGCCGCATTCGGTGGCGATGCCGAAGCCCTTGATGAACTTCCTGGCGCTCGTCGCGCGGCGCAGCGCGCCTTCCCTGCCGTCGCGGACATGCGCCAGGCCCAGGTAGATTTGCGTGTCCGGCGATGTCTTGAGCACCGACAGCGGCTTGAAATAGGCGTCGTCGTCGCGCGCGATCGGCACCGGCAGGTGGAACCAGTCGATGGTGCGGACGATCCGCCGGGCAAGGTCGTTCATGACCTGCACCATCAGGCTGGTGCTGTCGGGATCCTTGAAATGCTTGTGATTGGCGTCGCCATAGCAGAGGTGGAAACCCATGGCGACGGCGTCCGGCACCCATGAGCCAAGCTCCACCATGCGGCCGACCAGGGACCGGAAATCCGTGACGGGCGCCGGAAACACGCCCTCCAGCACCGCGAATTCCAGGGCCGCGTCCCACTGCACCGCCAGTTCCTCATGCGGGATCGCGGAGAGAATCTCGTCCAGTTCGCGATGCATGGCCGCGACGTAAAGCGGCTCGACGCGATGGAAGCTGCCCGGTTCGATGAACGACATCATGGGGGCGAACGGCGTCGGCAGCGCCACCTGGAAACGGGTTCCGGGCGCGATCCGGCCCTCCTCCTTCATCGCCCTGAACGTGGCGTAGGAAGCCAGCGCCGCCCTTGCATAGCCGAGCGGCGGAAACGCCCGTTCGCCCGCATGGTCCTTCTTCTCCGAATAGAGATCGACCTGGACCGCTCCATAGCCGTCGACATGCTGCCGTCGCTCGATCATCGGCGCCTGGTCCATCACGGATTTCTGCCAGTTGATCCAGTTCGTCCGCGCCCCCGTTTCGCCGTCGGGGATCGCGGCGACGCGTTCGCCCAATATGCCGGCCACCTCCGCGAACACTTCGGCTTCATCCCTCAGCGGGACGCTGCCCACCAGCAAGATGGGGGTCGATTTCACGGTCATTGGCTTCATCCTCTCATGGGCTCGCGCATTATCGAAATTTTCTGCGTGATCCGACGAGGCCCGACGCTGCCGCACGACGACGCCCTCATCGGATCGGAAGGGAAATCCCCGGCCGGACGATAGCGATGGCCGGCGCGATCCGGAACATCGGCAAATCGGATAGGCTCCATCCGGGTTGCGGATCGTGGGCGAGCGATCCTTCATGAGCGCGCTTTCGGTGATCTCCCGCAGATTGGAGGCCCGGAACCGGATCGCGGAACGGATCGGCCGGGCGATGTCGCGCCGCGCCTCTGCGGCGGAATTCCGCCCTTTCCGCTGCGGCCTGCATATTTCCTGCACTGGAACTGCGCCGATTATTGATCGCCGCTGCCCGCCGATCTGCTTGGGAAGGCCGCATTCTACCCTGAAATTCAGGGAGATAGATCGATGGTTTCCTCTGCCGTGCCGCCGTCCTTGCCTTTGCTCGCGCGCTTTCGCTGGAAGCTGGCGCCCGCCTTGCTGATCGTCGGGATCGGGGACTGGCTGTTCTACCAGCGGCATCTCCATGGCGGCTATCTGGGCCTGTTCGCGCTGGCCGTGCTGCTGGCGCTGCTGGCCGGGCGGCCCGTGCTGCGGCGCGACCGGCGGGCCTGGGCGGCGCTGTCGGCGGCGGCGCTGTTCGCGCTCGCGCTGATCTACGACGCCAGCCTGCTGGCGTGGCTGCTGTTCTGGACGGCGGCGGGCGTGGCCGCGCTGATCCCGGCGACGGCGCGCTTCGACGATGGGTGGCGCTGGTTCCAGCGGCTGGTCTGGCTGGGGCTGCGGGCGCCGTTCGGGCCGCTGATCGACCTGAAGCGCCTGTTGAAGCTGCGCGCGGCGGGGCGCGCCGGGCGCTGGAGCCTGCATGCGGCGCTGGGCACGCTGACCCTGCCCGTGGCGGGAAGCGCGGTGATATTGACGCTGTTTTCGGCGGCCAATCCGTTGATCGAGCGCTTCTTCTCCTCCCTGCTGCTGCCGGACCTGTCGCCGGAGCTGATGGGGCGGCTGGCCTTCTGGGCGCTGCTGTTCGCGATGATCTGGGGCCTGTTGCGGCCGCGCCTGGCGCGCGTGCTTCTGCCCGGTTTCAGCGGGGGGGGCGATTGGGCGCTGCCCGGCGTGTCGGTCGCTTCGGTGACGCTGTCGCTGATCCTCTTCAACCTGATCTTCGCGCTCCAGAATCTGATGGACGCCGCCTGGCTCTGGGGCTGGGCGCCGATGCCGCGGGGCATGACCATGGCCGACTATGCCCATCGGGGCGCCTATCCGCTGATCGCAACCGCATTGCTGGCGGCGCTGTTCGTGCTGGTGACGCTGCGGCCCGGATCGGAAACGGCGCGGACGGGGTCGATCCGCAGGCTGGTGATGCTGTGGATCGGGCAGAATATCTTTCTCGTCGCCTCCTCCATGCTGCGCACGGCGGATTATATCGATGCCTATTCGATGACCCGGCTGCGGATCGCGGCGCTGGTCTGGATGGCGCTGGTCGGGTTCGGGCTGGCCTCGATCTGCTGGCGGCTGCTGCGCGAGCGGAGCGCGGCGTGGCTGGTCAACGTCAATCTGGCGGCGGCGGGGCTGGTGCTGGCCGTCATCTGCTTCATCGACCTGGGGGCGGTGGCGGCGCAATGGAATGTGCGCCATGCGCGGGAGGTCGGCGGGCGGGGCGTCGCGCTGGACCTCTGCTATCTGGGCGGACTGGGGGATTCGGCGCTGCTGCCCCTGCTCTCGCTGGAGCGGCGGCCCGGCCTGCAGCCCGAATTCCGGGAACGGGTGCAGGCGGTGAGGCTGCGGCTGCATGACCGGCTGGAGGCGGAACTGGACCGGCGCTGGACCTGGGTGGGGCAGAGGCGGCTGGACCAAGCGCGGGCGATGCTGTCCGGCGCCGCGCCCGCGGCCCTGACATTGGGGCAGAGGGACTGCGCGGGAAGGCCCGTGCGGCCCCGGCCCACGCTTCCCGCGTTGACAGGGGAGCGGGGGAAATGATCCTATGCCCCATGCCCAGCACGATCCTGATCGTCGACGACGACCCCCATATCCGCCAACTGCTCGTCTTCGCCTTCGGCAAGGCGGGGCTGGAGACGATCGAGGCGGCCGATGGCGAGGCGGCGCTGGCGGCGGTGGAGCGGCATGCGCCCGACCTCGTCATCCTGGACATCAACATGCCGCGCATGGACGGGTTGGAGGTGTGCCGCAGGCTGCGGGCGCATGACGACGTGCCGATCTTCTTCCTGTCGTCCCGCGATGACGAGATCGACCGGGTGCTGGGCATAGAATTGGGCGGCGACGATTATGTGGTGAAGCCCTTTTCCCCGCGGGAGGTGGTGGCGCGGTCCATGGCGATCCTGCGCCGCGCCTCCGCCCGGCCCCCGGCGGTGGAGGCCATCGGCGCGATCCGCCACGGCCGCCTGTCGCTGGACACGGAAAGCTGGTCCGCGCATTGGGGCGGGGCGGAGGTCAGCCTGACGGTGACGGAATTCACCATATTGCGCACCCTGCTGGCCATGCCGTCGCGCATCTTTTCCCGCGACCAGATCATCGACAGGTTCCGGGGACCGGGCTTCGCGCTGACCGACCGGACGGTGGACAGCCATATCCGCAACCTGCGCCGCAAATTCGCGGATGTCGGCGGCTTCGACATCATAGAGACGCGGCCGGGCATCGGCTATCGGCTGGGTGGATGCAGCGGGACGGCGCCGCCTGCATGATCGCGGGGCTGAAGGCGCGGATCGCCCGGCACTGGCCGGTGCTGCGGTTGCGCACGATCCTGCTCTGCACCCTGCTGTTCGTGGCGGCGCTGCCGGGCTTCGGGGCGATCTTCCTGCGGGTCTATGAAAATGCGCTGGTGCGGCGGACCGAGGCGGAACTGGTGGCGCAGGGCGCGGCGCTGGCGGCGGGCGCGGCGGTGGTGGGCAGGGGCATGGCCGACCGTCCCGTCCCGTCCGCCGCGCCGATGCGCTATCATGACCGGATGACGGAGGTGGACCTGCGTTCCTCCCCCATATTGCCGCCGCGCCCCCGCGCAGTTCCGACGCGGGAGCGGCCGGATGGCGCCGCCGTGGAAATCGCCCGGCGGATGATGCCCGCCTTCGCCGAGACGAAGGTCACGACCCTGTCCTCCATCCTGATGCTCGACCGGCGCGGGGTGGTGCTGAACGGCCGGGAAGGGGGGCGCAGCCTGGCCGCGCTGCCGGAGACCCGGGCGGCGCTGGCGGGCAGGGCGGTGACGGTGCTGCGGGAAAATGAGGGCGTGACCGCCCATTATCCGCTGGAATGGCTGAGCCGGGCGGCGGGCATCCGCCTGCACCATGCGCGGCCGATCAGCGTCGACGGCCGGGTGATCGGCGCGCTGCTGGTGTCGCGTTCGCCGCGCGCGCTGTTCCTGGGCCTGTATGAGGACCGGGGGAAGATCGCGCTAGGCGTGGTGGCGATCTTCCTGATGCTGGTGCTGCTGTCGGCCATATTGTCCCGCGCCATCGTCCGCCCCATCGAAAGCCTGAGCCGCGCCACGCGGGAATTGGCGCTGGGCCGCCGGGTAGCGCCGCGCCACCCGTCCTTGCAGGTGGTGGAGATCCAGGCGCTCTACCGCGATTTCGAGCAGATGGCCGAGAGCATCGGGAAGCGGTCCCGCTATCTGCGCGACTTCGCCTCCTCCGTCAGTCATGAATTCAAGACGCCGCTGGCCGGGATTTCCGGCGCGATAGAATTGTTGCAGGATCATGGGGCCGACATGGCGCCGGCCGACCGGCAACGCTTCCTCGCCAACATGGCGGCCGATGCCCAGCGACTGTCGCGCCTTGTGCGGCGGCTGATGGAGCTGGCCCGCGCCGACGTGCTGGTGGGCGAAAGCGATGCGCGGACCGACGCCGCGCCGGTGCTGGTGTCGGTGGCGGATGCGCTGAGCGCGGACGGCTTCGCCATCGACCTCCATCTGCCGCGGCATATGCCTGATTTGACGGTGGACGCGGGGGCGCTGGAAGCCGTGCTGACCACGCTGGCGGAAAATGCGCGGCAGGCGGGCGCGTCGCGGCTGGACATCGGCGTGGCGCTGCATCAGGGCGCGGCATGGATCGACCTTGCCGATGACGGCCCCGGCATCCCGCCGGGGGACCGGGGCCGCGTCTTCGACCTGTTCTTCACCAGCAAGCGGGAGGAGGGCGGCACGGGCCTCGGCCTTGCCATAGCCCGTTCGCTGCTGGACGCCTATCATGGCGAGCTTCGCCTGCTCCCCTCCGACCGGGGCGCTCATTTCAGGCTGGTGGTCGGAACCGCGCCCTGAAGTCAGGCCGCCAGTCCCTCCATCCCCTTCGCCATGCCCGGACCCCAGATCGAGACGGTGAAGAACCAGGTCGCGACCGCGATGAAGAGAGAGGCCGCGATCAGCGCGAGCGCGGCGGGAATTTCCCCTTTCCCATGCGTGCCCCCGTCCCTCGCCCGGATGAAGAATTCCGCGATCAGCAGATTGGGGACATAGAAGAAGAACATCATGATGGCGTCGAACCAGCCGCGAAAATGGTTCGTCCCCAGATCGCCCATGGCAAGATACCAGAGCGCATATTCCATGCGGTAGAGCCACGATCCCACGGTCAGCGCGAAAAGGCGGATGGCCCATGCGCGATGGGCGTCGAACCGGCGCTGCCGGCCCAGGGTGAACGCCCGTTCGGCGCACAGGATCATCAGCGCGCCGTAAATGCCGAAGCCGACGTCCATCAGCGGCCCGCCGATCGTCCCCTTGACGATGATGAAGCCCAGCCCGCCGACGCCCGCCAGCGCGGCCGCGCCGACATAGAGGCGGCCGAGCCAGCGGTGGAGGCGGGGAACCGCGCGCCGCACCGGACCGATCAGTTGGATCGGTCCCAGCAGCAGCAATATGCCCCCGGCCGCGAAATGAAGGCCGATGGCGATCACCGCCAGGGGAAGGGCCGGGTCGTGAAGCCCGCGAAGCGCCCCGTTCCACCGATCGGCCAGCCCGCCAAGCGCCGATCCGCCGAAGAACAGCAGGATATAGGCGCCGAACACCATGCCGCTGGCCCACGCGGTGGCGACCAGCGCCAGCGAACTGCGGCGCAGCAGCGCGCCCGGCTTCGCGCTTCCTATCAGGGCTGCCTCCGGCGCGATCATTTCCATTTGAATCTCCGGCTGTCCGCTATCATGTCCGGCGCGTCGCCAATGTCGCCATGGACCGGACCGGAGAAGATATGTATCATGTGATATATTTATATCAAGCGATAATAATTATGCCGGAGCGATCATGAAGCCTTCCACCCAGCCGCCGCTTCGTCCATCGGAAGGGGGCTATGCCAAGGGCGAGCAGACGCGCGCGCGTCTGTTGGAAGCGGCGCTCGACTGCTTCGGCCCGGACGGCTTCGAACGGGTGACGACGCGGCAGATCGCCACGCGGGCCGGAGTGAACCTGCCCGCGCTCACTTATTATTTCGGCAGCAAGGAGGGGCTTTACCTGGCCTGCGCCCAACATATCGCCGGCCAATATTCCCAGGCGTTGAACCTGGCGGCCGTGGAGGCGCAGGCGGCGCTGGATGCGGGCCTCCCTCCGGCGGTCATCGGAGAAAGGCTGAAGGGGTTGATGGCGGCGCTGGCCGGCTTCCTTCTCGCGTCCAGCGACGCGGTGAACCGCAACCTGTTCATCCAGCGCGAAATGGCCAATCGCGGCCCTGCCTTCGACCTGCTCTATGACAGGCTCTGGGGGCCGGGCATCGAATTCGCGGCGGTGCTTGTGGAACGCGCGGCGGGCGGGCGCCTGACCCCCACCGAAGCCGGCGTGCGCGCGGCGCTGATGATCGCCAGCCTGGCGGGCTTCGGCGAAGGGCGGGCCGTGATCGAGCGCGCGATCAGCAAGAGCGATCGCATCGATTACGCCATTGCGGCGCTGAATGAACAGATCGATGCGCTGGTCCGGCCGCCGTCCGCGACCCAGGCGGCAGGGGATCGCTGAACCGGGGAAAATCGACCGGATGGGCCATCTGCTGGGCGCGGTCGGCCAGGCGCGGCCGCGTATCGCGGGCCGTCCCGTGCCGGGCGAGGGGCATAGACCTGGTCTATGGGATATATAGCGGAATGCCCTCTGGCGTGATGGGGGTGCTTTCGCGAACGTGCATGGACGTCATGCGCATGGGTCTGGACACCGTCCTCGTCCTTGGGCGCGCCGTACGGGCCCGCAACGGCCGGGCAGCTATGTGAGGGCGGTATGGACGGAGTTCGCGTCGGCAAAAGGATCATAGGCGCCCAGGCGCCCGTCACCGTGGGGTGGGAAAACATACCCAGGGTGCAGGGCGGGCCGGTCAAGCGGTTCGTCTTCACCTGGTTCCAGCCAACCATGTTGTTCGCGCTGATCGCCTTCTGGTATTATGCCCCCAATTCCATCGCGAAGGCGTCGACCGCCATCGGCATCGGCATCGGCTTCAAGATGCTGCTGCTGGCGCTGGAGTGGGTCAACCCGCGCCATGAAAGCTGGCGCCTGACCTGGAAGGAGCTGGCCAGCGACCTTTTCTACGTCGGACTGGGCTATACGCTGCTCGACCTGGTGGAACGATATATCGGCAGCGATGCCGTGATCGAAGCCGTGCAGCATGGTTTCGACTGGGACAAGCTGGCCTGGTTCACCGGCCTGCCCCTGCTGTTGCAGGCGTTCCTGATCTCGTTCATCTTCGATTTCGGCCAATATTGGATGCATCGCGGAATGCACAACTGGTATCCGCTGTGGCTGACCCATGCGCCGCACCACTACATCACCCAGTTGAACGTCAACAAGGGCGCGGTGGGCAATCCCGTCGAACTGTTCCTGATCGGCATCGGCATTGGCGGCTTCTTCGACTTCCTGCCCCGCGCCGCCCTGCTCGCCGGCACATTGGGTCTGGCGGTCGGAACCTATCAGCACATCAATGTCCGCTTCAACTCTCCGCGCTGGTGGCGCTTCCTGTTCAACACGACGGAACATCACAGCATGCACCATTCGCAGGATTATGAAGCCACCCGCAGCAATTATGCGAGCACATGGATCGTCATCGACCGCATCTTCGGCACCTGCGTGGACGGGGAGGCGGAACTGCTGGGCATGGAGGGCGGGCGCAAGATGTCGATCGCCGAAACGATGACCTATCCCTTCACGGAGGGTTGGAGGACCATGAAGGAACGCTTCGGCAGGGCGCGCGCCGACGGGCCGATCGCCCAACCGGCCGAATGATCCGGGCTTGGCGCCTTTGAAGGGAAACCCCGTGAACCGCCGCTTCATCGACTGGATCTGGCACATCCGGGGCAGCCTGCCGCTTGCGCCCGGTCAATCGGGCGACGACGCCTTCGGCAGGCTCGACCCCCTGTTCCATGAGCCGGGCACCAGCCATGACAGGATGGACGACACGCTGACCTTCCGGAAGAAAGGCCAGGCGGCCCAGGACAAGATGTCGATTTTCGACAGCGGCGTCCTCCAGGTCAGGAAAGGCGCGGCCGGGCTCGTGCTGCACTATCGCCTCAGCAGCCGGGCCTTGCTGTTCTGCTTTCTGGCGCCGCTGCTTTTCCTTGGCTTCGCGCAACTGACGATCGCCGTCGGGAAGATCGAAAAGGCGACGGCCCATGCGGCGGAGAAAAAGCCCGAGAAGAAGGATGCGAGCCTGCCGCAACATCCGATCGACAAGTTCCTGGGCGCCCCCGCGCCCGAAAAGCCGAAGAAGGACAAGGCCGGCAAGTCCGGGGAGGATGACAAGAAGCCCTCTCCCAAGGCGGCCTATGTCTTCGCCGCGATCTTCGCCGCCCTCTACGGCATCGGGCGCGTGCTGGAAGGCAAGCTGGTCCGGTCGCTGTTCAGGAAGAGATTGCTGGGCGCATAGAGCCTTCGGTTCGGGCGATCGCAATCTCAATTGGGCGCCAATCTCAATTGGGACGCGGGGCGACGGGATAGATGATGAAGTCGTCATGCACCTGCGGCCGACCGGGCACGTCGAGAGCGGCTTTGAGGCCGGTCCGCAACCCGGCGATGCTCGCAGCCGGCAATTCCAGCAGATGCTCGTCCGGATGCGCCGGGGCTTCGTGCGGATAATCCCGGCCGGGCGCCCGCGTCATTTCGATATGCGCGCCCAGGACGGCCCGGATCGGATGCCGGGCCGCGAAAGCCGCCACCCGGTCGACGCTGGCGCGATTGTCGGCCAGGAAATTCACCGGCACATAGAGGCGGCCGGGATAGAGCGTGTCGCCTGACAGCAGGATCTTCAGCTTCGGATCGTAGATCATGATCGCCGCGGCCTGATGGCCCGGCGCGGGGATGATGGTGAGGACGCGGCCGCCAAGGTCGAAGGAGGCCAGGGCGTCGGGCCAGCGCGCGATGCCGAAGAAGCGGGCCACGTCCTGCGGTTCAAGCCCCATGACCGTCGTGTCCGGCCGGTCGCGAAAGGCCTTGTCGCCCGCGACATGATCGCCATGGCTATGGCTGTGCGCCACGACGAGCGGAATGGCGGCGCGTCCATGCGCGGCGGACCATTGCGCCAGCAGCCGGTCCACGACGGGCCTGATGCGCCCGCCCTCCGCGCCGGTGTCGACCAGCAGCGCCTTTTCGCGGCCCAGGAGCAGATAGAGGAACGGCGCCTCGAAATTGGTCTTCACCGACTGGCGGATGACGAAACTGTCCCGGTCCAGCGCCTGCACCTGGACTTCCGGCTCCTGCGGCAGGGTTCCGTCGATCCATCCTTCCGCAAACAGCTTCGACCGCGCTGCCTCCTTGGCCGAAACGGGCGGCTGGCCGGGAAGAAGCATGATCGCCAGCAGGATTCCGGCCAGGCTGGCCGATCGAAGGACCGCAGTGCCGCGCGCCATCATGTCCCGCCTCCCTGCCGCTGCGTCGTCCGGATCATCTTCGTCATGTCCAGGTCGCGCATGCCCCAATGCTGTCCGACCAAGGTCGGTAATCGGGTTCCTATTCCTGAAACGGGACGCAATCCTTTCCGGAATGCGTCCCGATCTTTCTCCAGGTTCAATATTTGAACCGCGCTTCGATGCCGAAGGTTCGCGGATTGATGACTGTCCGCTTATAGTAACGCAGCAGCACCCCGTCGTTCAATCCAACGCGGGATCGGTCGTTGGCGACCGAGGACACCGCATATTTGTCGAAGATATTGTTGGCGAAAAGGCCGACACTGTATCGGTCGGTCTCATAGGTCAGCGAGGCGCGATGCAGCACATAGCTGGGCAGCTTGTCGCCGAAGGCGCGATCCCAGCCGAGCCGCGTCACGACATTTCCGCGATAGGTCGCCGTCCAGTCGGCAACGATGCTGCCGTCCTTGAACGGCATGGTATAGGTCGCGCCCAGGCTGCCGCTGTTCTTCGCCGAACCGGGCAGGCGGTCGCCCGACAGCGCGTCCAGCTTGATCGGCACGCTGGGATAGCTGCCCGCCGGATCGTTGACGGGTATGTTTTCCGGCACATCCTGGGTCAATTTCGCATCGGTGTAGGAATAGGTGCCCTGGATCGACAAACCGTCGACCGGCCTCACCTGGAATGACGTTTCAAAGCCTTCGGACTCCCCCTTGCCGCCGTTCACGGTGATGCCGACGATCCCGTTCAGCGTGGCCGAAGCAAGCTGGATGCCGTCCCATTTGATCTGGAAGACGTTGAAATTGAACGTCAGCTTGCGGTCGAACCATTGGGTGCGGATGCCGATCTCCGCATTCTTGGTGGTATCCGGGCCATATTGGACTTCGTTCGGCAGGCCGCAGGGCAACTGGGTATTGTTGATATTGTCGCCGTCCGGATCGTTCGGCAGGGGATTGGGGCAGGGGGCGACGCTGTTCGGGCCGCCGATGCGATAGCCCTTGCTGTAAGTGGCGTAGAGCATGATGTCGGGCGTGAAATTATAGGAGCTGTTGAACTTCCACACCCAGCCGCTTTTCTTCGCCGTGCCCCCGGCCGACGGCAGGTCATAGGGGCTGACCGGATCGCCGATCAACGGCACCACGAGCGCGCCCGCGACCTTGGACGTATATCCGAAATAACGGGCGCCCGCCGTAAGCTGCCAGTTCGGCGTCACCCTGAAGGTGCCCTCGCCGAAGATCGCCTTCTCCGTCACTTTCGACTTCACATAGGACGCATATTCGACCTCGTCCGGATTGGGCTGGGTTCCGAATTCCACCCAGGGATGGTTCGGCACATGCTCGATATAGTCGCGATGCAGCTTCTGCCGGTTGAAGAATCCGCCCAGAACCCAACTGAACGGGCCGCCATGACGCGAAACGAAGCGGACTTCCTGGTTGAACTGCTTGCGGCGGTCGACGGACTCGTTCCAACTGGAAAAGGCCGGAAACGTCTCATAGCCATAGTCCAGGTCGAGCAGCAGGTCGGTATT
Source organism: Sphingobium sp. HDIP04 (assembly GCF_000445085.1). Taxonomy (NCBI): domain Bacteria; kingdom Pseudomonadati; phylum Pseudomonadota; class Alphaproteobacteria; order Sphingomonadales; family Sphingobiaceae; genus Sphingobium; species Sphingobium sp. HDIP04. The sequence goes on from NZ_ATDO01000100.1 coordinate 33,809, forward strand.
GTCGCTCTGCGTCTCGTTCTTGACGTCGGTATAGGCAGTCGTCGCGACCAGATCGGCGATGTCGGCCAGGTTCGCGTTGATTTCCATGCTGCCAAGATGCGCGCGCCGCTTCACGGGTTCCAGGTAGCGGGCGCCATTTTCATATCTGCCCGTCCCCAGAACGCCGTTGCTGTTATACTGGCCGCCGTCGGTCTTTGTCTGCTGATAGGCGTAGGTGAAATTGGCCTGCAGATCCTCGCTGAACCGCACCAGCAACTGGTTGCGCGTGGTGAAGGTCTTTTCGAAGTTGACGTCGTCCTGCCTTTTCAGATTCGCGGCATAATCCGCGGCGGACACGCCGCCGGGACCGCTGGGCTGCGGCAGCGATACGCCGGGCTGCTGCAACAGCAGGGGGGAATCGATGAAGCCGGGATCGTAGAAATAGCCCGTGGCCGACCGGAAGGCGACATGGTCCTGGAATATCGGGATATTGATGACGCCGTCCAACTGATAGCCGGCCTTGCCGCTATGGTCCTTGGCGTAGAGGCGGCCATGCGCCTCGCTGGCGAAGTTCGTCGTGTCCGGGCGGTTGGGAATGTTGCGGATGGCGCCGGCCAGCGTGCCCAGGCCGTAGAGCGTGCCCTGCGGACCCAGCAGCGTTTCGACGCGCGCAATATCGAGCATTTTGAAGTCGTAATAGAGGGGAACCTCGCCCAGATATACGCCGATGGCGCTGTCATAGGAGTCGCCCGTGCTGTCCATGTCCGACGCGTTGAGGCCGCGCAGCACGATCGTTCCGGTCGAACCCGGCCCGGTGTCGGAAATGGTCATGCCGGGCGTGAAATCGGCGAGATCGCGCACGTCGTCGATCCGCTGCTTGGCGATTTGCTCCGCTCCCAGGGCGCTGATGTTGATCGGCACGTCCTGGATGCTGACCGCGCGACGGGTGGCCGTGACCACGATCTCGTTGCGGTCGTCGCTTGCGTCATTTTCCGCGGCATCTTGCGCGAAAGCCATATTGGTCCCGACGCCCATCAACATGGTCGCGCCCAGCAACGTATTGCGTAGCAATTTCATAGTCTCTCCGACCCCCTTGCCGTTGAGCCTTGAGTGACATCCTTCCTCATTGACGCTCTGGCCGGGCCGGCGTCTTGTCACGCGGATCGTCGGCCGCAGGACCGATCGTCGTCATATTCCCTTGCGTCGCCGCTATTCTCGACGGACCGTTCATGGCCTGGCGAAAGCGCGCCGATCACTTTCCCGAACATTTGGCGGGCGGCGCGGAATCTCGAAAATGGCTGCGGCGCGGGGGATACGGGCTGCACATGGCCCGGAATTGCCCCATCGCTGAACCGCGTTCGATCCACGCACCCTCGCTTTGAACCGGCGCATGCCGGCAGTTCGACCCTTTCGTTCCGTCGTTCGGGCGAACGACATATGATACGGTATGGATATTACCTAACGCGTCAAGCGTAATAATTCCGCACCTGCTCAGTATGAACGGCGATACGTGCTGCATCGCATTAAGCGGCTGATTTCGGTCGATTGAACGCTGCGCGCCATGGCGCCGCCGTCCCGCGACATGTCGCAAAGGGTCGATGGCACGCGCCTTCGCAAGGCTTCGATTCGCGAATCGGGCAGGCATGACGACGGCGTGATCGCGGCGGACCAGGGCGCGGCCCGAAACCAGCCAAATACAGCGGGATGCGCACGGGCATGTCTCAACCCGCCTTTTCGGCGCGGTCGATTTGCGGCCCGCTTCGGCTGCCGCGCCGCGCAGGCCTTGGTTATTACTCATTTTAAAGCTCGTAATATTTTTCTATGGACAAGCCGATGCAGCGCAGCGATGCTGCATCGCGAAAGGGGATCGAATCATGATCAGGCTGATTGGCAAGGCAGGCAGGGTCGCGGCGATTGCCGGGGCGCTCATGCTCGCATCCTGTTCGAAGGCGCCCGATCCCGCCGCCGCGCACCGCAAGGAGTTCAGCATCGGCTGGTCGATCTACGCCGGATGGATGCCCTGGCCCTATGCGCAGCAGGCCGGGATCGTGAAGAAATGGGCCGATAAATACGGCATCAAGATCAATGTCGTCCAGGTCAACGACTATGTCGAATCGATCAATCAATATACGGCCGGCAAGTTCGACGGCGTGACCGTCACGAACATGGATGCGCTCACCATTCCGGCCGCCGGCGGAAAGGATACGAGCGCGATCATCGTCGGCGACTATTCGAACGGCAATGACGGCATCTTGCTGAAGGGGGCGGATCGACTTGCCGCGATCAAGGGACGACAGGTCTATCTGGTCGAACTTTCCGTATCGCACTATCTGCTGGCCCGGGGACTGGAGATTGCGGGCCTGAAGCCCACCGACGTCAGGACGGTGAACACGTCCGACGCGGACATAGTGGGCGCCTTCGGCAGTCCCGGCGCCACCGCGGCGGTCGCCTGGAATCCGCAGCTTTCGGTGATGAAGGCGCAGCCGGGCGTGAAGCAACTGTTCAGTTCCGCCCAGATTCCCGGCGAAATCCTGGACCTGCTGGCGGTCGACACCGCGACGCTCCGGGCCAATCCCGATCTCGGCAAGGCGCTCGCCGGCATCTGGTATGAAACGGTGGCGCTGATGCAGCGCCAGGATGCCCGGGGCAAGGCGGCGCGGGCGGCCATGGCGAAGCTGTCGGGCGCCACGCCCGAAAGTTTCGACGGCCAGTTGTCGACCACGCATCTCTACGCCGACCCCAAGGCGGCCGTCGCCGCGACCGTGGACCCGGCGCTGGTGAAGACCATGACCCAGGTTCGCGACTTCAGCTTCTCCAAGGGCCTGTTCAAGGGCGCCTCGTCGGCCGATGCGGTGGGCATAGCCTTTCCCGGCGGCAAGACGCTGGGCGATCCCCAGCGGGTGACGCTGCGGTTCGACGACAGCTTCATGAAGCTGGCGGCGGACGGGAAGCTCTGATCGCCTTCGTTCGATCCTGTCGAAAGTGATGTGACCATGCGTTGGGTGAACCGACATGTGCGCCGGAGGCAGCGGATAGGCTGGGGATCGCTGCCGATCCTGCTGCTGGTGCTGCTCTACCTGATCGTCGCGGCGCAGCGCCATGCCGCCAACCCGCTGGACAAGATCCTGCCGCTTCCCGGCAGCATGGCCGAAGCGATGGCGGCGCTGCTCTTTCGGGCGGACCCGCTCACCAATCAGTTCGTCTTCTGGGCCGACACGCTTGCCAGCCTCCAGCGCCTTGGCCTTGGCCTTGGCATCGCCACGCTGTCGGCGCTGCTGATGGGGCTCGTGCTGGGCGTCCTGCCGCCGGTGCGCGCCACCTTCGGGCCTTTGGTGACGGCGGTCGCGGTCATCCCGCCGATCGCCCTGCTGCCGATATTGTTCATCGCGCTGGGCCTGGGCGAAACGGCAAAGGTCGCCCTGATCGTGATCGGCATCGCGCCGGTCATGATGCGCGACATCGCCGCCCATGTGGCGGACCTGCCGCGCGAGCAGGTCATCAAGGCGCAGACGCTGGGCGCGAGTTCCTGGCAGATCATGATCCGCGTCGCTTTGCCGCAGGCCATGCCGCGCCTGCTGCACGCGGTCCGCCTGTCGCTAGGCCCCGCCTGGGTGTTCCTGATCTCCGCCGAGGCGATCGCGTCGGACGTGGGCCTTGGCTACCGGATATTCCTGGTCCGCCGCTATCTTTCCATGGACGTGATCATCCCCTATGTCGCCTGGATCGCGATCCTGGCGATCCTGATGGACGCGGCGCTCACGCTTGCCAGCCGGCGGCTTTACCCCTGGGCGCATGGAGCGCGGCATTGAGCGCGCTGCTGTCCCTTCGCGACATCTGGGTCGAATATGGCGACAAGATCGTCCTGGAGAGGGTGAATCTCGACATCGAGGCAGGCTCCTTCGTATCGATCATAGGGCCTTCGGGCGCGGGCAAGAGCAGCCTTCTGCGCGTCGTCCTGGGCCAGGAAGCGCCCGCGCGCGGGACCATATCGCTCGACGGGATGCCGCTGACGCCGGAATGCGGACCCGATCGCGGCGTCGTTTTCCAGCGCTATTCGGTATTCCCGCACCTTTCCGCCTTGCAGAACACGATCTTCGGGCTCGAATGCGCCCAGGCGCCCTTCATGGCGCGCCTGTTCGGCCATGCGCGCCGCGCCGCGATGGCCGATGCGGAGCAGATGCTGGCCGCCGTCGGCCTGGGCGATTCCTTGCATCTCTACCCCGCGCAGATGTCGGGCGGCATGCAGCAGCGCCTCGCCATCGCCCAGGCCCTGATCAAGCGTCCCCGCATCCTGCTGCTCGACGAGCCGTTCGGCGCGCTCGACCCCGGCATCCGCGCGGACATGCACGCGCTGATCACGCGGCTGTGGCGCGACTATTCGCTGACCATCATCATGGTGACCCACGACATCCGGGAGGCCTTCTCGCTGGGCACGCGGGTGCTCGCGCTCGACAAGCGCCGTCATGACCCGCACGCGCCCCATCGGTTCGGCGCGACCGCGGTCTACGACCTGCCGCTGCGCAACCGCATCGACGCGGAGGCGAGCGAACAGGCCGACGCTCCGGACGAGAGCGAACGGAAGGAAGAGGAAAGGACGGAGCATGAGTAGCGACACCGGGACTCTGGCGCGGCTCAGCATGAGCCTGCCGAGCGACCTGTTCCGGCAGCTCGACGCCATGGTGGAGGAACGCGGGCTGCCGTCCCGGTCCCAGCTCATTGCCGAGCTGATCCGCCACGCGCTCGCCGAGCATGAGGCCTTCACCCGTCCGGACGAGATGCTCGCCGGCACCATCACGATCGTCTATCGCGGCGACCGGGGGCGCGTGCGGCATCAACTCGCCCAGACCCAGGCGGATTATCTGAAAGAGGTGATCTCGTCCCAGCATGTGTTCCTGGAAGGGGACCAGTCGCTCGAAGTGCTGCTGGTGCAGGGGCCTGCGTCGCTGCTGAAGGAACTGTGCGACGCGCTGCGCCGGGTCCGGGGCGTCCACCAGCTCCAACTCGTCACGACCACCGCTCTGTTGCCGCCGCTCTATGAGCAGGAAGCCGGCGGCCGGAAAGGAAATGCCGCATGACCGAATCCCTCGCCAATCCCCTGGCGGCCCGCGATCACGCCCGCAGCATGGCGGGGACGGTGGTCGAGGCCATGCCCCTGTTGCCGCCGGTGGCGGACGACCTTCCCGACGGCGTGCCTGCCGGGGATCTGCTGTGGGAAGAGACCGTCGCGGCCGGCGGCTACGCCACGCGCCGGCTGCCGCGAGGCGCGCGCCTGCGCCTGATCGACCTTAAGGGCGACGCCTGCGCCTCCATCCTGTTGTTCAACGCGGAGATGCCGACCGAGCGGCTCAACGTCGCCGACACGGTGAAGGTGCAATGGAACGCCTATCTGGGCGAGGGCAAGCTGCTGCTGTCGGACATGGGCCGGGTGCTCATGAGCTTTCTGGAGGATGATGCGGGCACGCATGACAGTTTCTGCGGAACGTCCAACGCCGCGACCAACGCCGCCCGATACGGCAATGGCGCCAATAGCGGACCCTGTCCCAACGGGCGCGACCGATTCCTGCTGGGCGCGGCGAAGCACGGGTTGCAGCGGCGCGACGTCCACCCCTGCGTGACGCTGTTCAAGGGCGCGAAGATCGATGCGGACGGCGCGATCACGCCGCTGATCGGACCCTTCGCGCCGGGCCGCAGCGTCGTGCTGCGCGCAGAGATGGACGTGATCCTGGTCCTCGCCAACTGTCCGCATGTCCTGGACCCGCGGGAAAGCTGGACCGTGACGCCGCTGCGCGCCACCGCCTGGCGCGGTCCCGTCACGCCGGAGGACGACGCCATCCGCAATGCGACGCCGGAGGGGCTTCGCGCCTTCCAGAATGTCGAAGATTATTACCGCCGCTAGAGCGATTTCGCTTCGAGCGAAAAGGCTCTGTCCCTTGATGCCGCATTTTCCGGGTCGACGACCGCAAACGGCCCGGTTGAGGATGCACAGGAATGAACAGGTTGCCGCATGAGCTTTGATCCCCATCTGTCGGGCCTTTCGGGGGCCATCGTCCACGATGTCGTCGTGCCCGCCCGGGCGCCGTGGCTGCACCATGTCGATGCCGGGCAGACGCTGCGCATCGTCGACCTGGAAGGCAACCAGGCCGTCGACTTCCTCCTCTATTCGGCGGCGGACGACGCCGAACGCTACAGCGCGCAGGATACCGTCGCCGCGCAGGGCAACCTGTTCCTGCGGGCGGGCACGGTGCTGCGGTCCAATGAGGGGCGCGCGATGATGACGATCGTCGCGACGTCGGTCGATTATCACGACACCATCGGCGGCGCCTGTTCGTGCGAGTCCAACACGCTGCGCTACGGCCATCACACCAAGGCCGAACATGCCTGCGTCGAAAATTTCCTGGAGGCCAATCTGCGGGAGGGCCGGGGCAAGCGCGACATCGTTTCCAACATCAACTTCTTCATGAACGTGCCGGTGGAGGAAGACGGTTCCCTGGGCATCGTCGACGGCATCTCCGCCCCCGGCCTGACCGTGGACCTCAGGGCGGAAATGGACGTGATCGTCGTCGTGTCGAACTGCCCGCAGATCAACAATCCCTGCAACGGCTTCAACCCCACCCCCGTCCGCATGATCGTGACCGCATGAGCTTCGATACGGTCCTCATCGCCAATCGCGGCGCCATCGCCACGCGCATCATCCGCACCCTGCGGCGCATGGGCCTGCGCTCGGTCGCGGTCTATTCGGAGGCGGACGAAAATTCCCTGCACGTCGCGCAGGCGGACGAGGCGGTCTGCATCGGCCCGGCGCGGGCGTCGGACAGCTATCTCAACATCGACGCCATATTGGATGCCGCCCGCGCCACGGGGGCGGGCGCGATCCATCCGGGCTACGGCTTCCTTGCCGAAAATGTGGAGTTTGCCGAGGCCTGCGCCGCCGCCGGCATCGTCTTCATCGGGCCGACGCCGGACAATATCCGCACCTTCGGCCTGAAACACAGCGCGCGCGCCCTGGCGGCGGCCCACGGCGTGCCGCTGGCGCCCGGCACCGACCTGCTCACCGACGAAGAGGAAGCCGCCGCCGCGGCGCGGGCGATCGGCTTCCCCGTGATCCTGAAGGCCACGGCCGGCGGCGGCGGCATCGGCATGCGCATCTGCGAGGATGAAGGCGACGTCCGGGAAGGCTTTGCCGCGGTGGCCCGCCAGGGGCAGAGCAATTTCGGCGACGCCGGCATCTTCCTGGAACGCTATATCCGGCGCGCCCGCCACATCGAAGTCCAGCTGTTCGGCGACGGCGAAGGCCGCGTCATGCCGCTGGGGGAGCGCGACTGTTCGCTCCAGCGCCGCAACCAGAAGGTGGTCGAGGAATCGCCCGCGCCCCTGTTGCCGCCCGCCGTCCGGCGCGACCTGATCGCCGCCGCCACGCGGCTGGGCCAGGCCGCCCGCTACCGTTCCGCCGGGACGGTCGAGTTCCTCTACGACGCCGAACGCCAGCAATTCTTCTTCCTGGAGATGAACACGCGCCTTCAGGTCGAACATGGCGTCACCGAAGAGGTGATGGGCATCGACCTGGTCGAATGGATGATCCGCGGCGGCGCGGGCGATTTCGCCTTCCTCGATGCCGATCCGCCCCAGCCGCGCGGCCATTCGGTGGAGGTGCGGCTCTATGCCGAAGATCCGGCGCTCGACTATCGTCCGACATCGGGGACGCTGACGGCGGTTCAGTTCCCTGCCGACATCCGCGCCGAAACCTGGTGCATGGCGGGCAGCGAGGTCAGCATCTGGTACGATCCCATGCTGGCCAAGCTGATCGTCCACGCCCCGACCCGCGACGAGGCGATCGGGAAAATGCAGGCCGCGCTCGACCGGAGCCGGGTCGACGGCATGGAGACCAACCTGCGCTGGCTGCGCGACGTGGTCCGGTCCGACGCCTTCGTCAGCGGCGAAGTGTCCACCCGCGCTCTCGAAGGCGTCGTTTCCAACCCCTCCAGCATCCGCGTGGTCAGCGGCGGCACGGCCACCACCGTTCAGGACTGGCCGGGCCGACAGAAATTATGGGCGGTCGGCGTTCCGCCTTCGGGTCCGATGGACGATCAATCCTTCCGCATCGGCAACCGGCTGCTGGGAAATCCGGAGGGCACCGCCGGGCTGGAGGTCACGGTGACCGGCCCGACGCTGGATTTCGCCGCGCCGGCGCGCATCTGCCTCACGGGCGCCGATTTCGGGGCGACGCTGGATGGGCAGCCGGTTCAAAGGGGCGCGGCGATCGACGTGGAGGCCGGGCAGACGCTTGCCCTCGGCCGCGCGTCCGGCGGCGGCCTGCGCGGCTATATCCTGTTCGCCGGCGGCCTTGACATCGCGCCCTATCTCGGCAGCCGCAGCACCTTCGAACTGGGCCAGTTCGGCGGGCATGCCGCTCGCCGGCTGCTGGCGGGCGACACCCTGCACCTGGCGGGAGATCGAACGGACGCGCCGCTCGCCTCCGCCGACCTGCCGGATCTTTCGACGCGATGGACCCTGCGCGTCCTCTATGGTCCCCATGGCGCGCCGGATTTCTTCACCGACGCCGATATAGAGGCCATCGTCGCGGCCGAATGGCAGGTCCACTACAACAGCAATCGCACCGGCGTCCGCCTGATCGGACCCAAGCCGCAATGGGCCCGCGCCGACGGGGGCGAGGCGGGATTGCACCCGTCCAACATCCACGACAATCCCTATGCCATCGGCGCCGTCGACTTCACCGGCGACATGCCGATCATCCTTGGCCCGGACGGCCCTTCGCTCGGCGGTTTCGTCTGCCCCTTCGTGGTGATCGCGGCCGACCGTTGGAAAATCGGCCAGCTTGCGCCGGGCGACAAGCTGCGCTTCGCCCCCGTCAATATCGACGATGCCGCCGTGGCGGACGCGCTGCAACGGCGGCTGGTCGCCTCCGGATCGGTGGAGGATGCCGCCCCGGTGCGGCCGATCGAGATGCTCTCGCCGATCCTCGCCCGGATTCCGGAAGGGCCTGGCCGCCCCCGCACCGTCTACCGCCAGCAGGGCGATCGCAACATCCTGGTCGAATATGGTCCCATCGTGCTCGACATAGAGCTTCGGATACGGGTCCACGCGCTGATGACGGAGCTGGAACGGCTGGCTTTGCCCGGCATCGTCGATGTCGTTCCGGGCATCCGATCGCTGCAACTGCATTTCGACGGCGAGCAACTGGACCAGCGCGCCGCGCTGGCGGCGCTGATCTCCGCGGAGGAGCGCCTCGGCGACCTTGAGGATTTCACCATTCCCTCCCGCATCGTCCATATGCCGCTCAGCTGGCGCGATCCCGCGACGATAGAGACGATCGAGAAATATATGGGCGGCGTGCGCGCCGACGCGCCATGGTGCCCCGACAACATCGAATTCATCCGCCGGGTCAACGGCCTTCCCGACGCGGCGGCGGTGGAGCGGCTGATCTTCGAGGCGAACTACCTCGTCCTGGGGCTGGGCGACGTCTATCTGGGCGCGCCGGTCGCCACCCCGGTCGATCCCCGGCACCGGCTCGTCACCACCAAGTACAATCCGGCGCGCACCTGGACGCCGCCCAATGTCGTGGGCATCGGCGGCGCCTATATGTGCATCTACGGGATGGAAGGGCCGGGCGGCTATCAACTGTTCGGCCGCACCATCCAGGTGTGGAACACGCATCGCCAGACCGACGTCTTCGTCGAGGGGAAGCCATGGTTGCTGCGCTTCTTCGACCAGATCCGCTTCTATCCGGTCAGCGCGGAAGAACTGGCCGAATGGCGCCGCGATTTCCCCAGCGGGCGGCGCTCCATCCGGATCGAGCCGTCGGAGTTCCGGCTGGCCGACTATCGCGCCTTCCTGGCCGGGAATGCCGACGCCATCGCCGCGTTCGAGGCGCGCCGCCAGGCCGCCTTCGATGAGGAGCGCGCCGAATGGCAAAGGAACGGGGAGTTCGACCGCGTCACCAGCCTGACGGAGGCCGACGCCGCCGGGCCGGACGCCATCGACGTTCCGGACGGCGCCGATCTGGTCGAAACGCCCTTTGGCGGCAGCATCTGGAAATTGCTGGTCGCGGTGGGCGACGAAGTGAAGGCGGGCGACACGATCGCCGTCATAGAGGCGATGAAGATGGAATGCGCGGTGCAAAGCCCCGCCACGGGCACGGTCGCGGCAATCTATGTGCAGGAGCGGCAGGCCCTGCAGCCCGGCGCGCCGATGCTGGCGCTGAGGGCCGTGGCATGATCGCGCTCGACCGGCGCAGCGCGGCGACGATCGCCGAGGCCGTCAGGGCAGGCCGGACCAGCGCGGTCGCCGTGATGGAGGAGACGGTCGCCCGGCTGGCCGCCTATGATGCCGTGCAGCCGCAGATCTGGATCGGCCGCGCGACGCCGGATGATCTGATCGGCGCCGCAAGGTCCGTCGACGCCCGCCTCGCCGCGGGGGAGGATCTGCCGCTGGCCGGCGTTCCCTTCGCGGTCAAGGACAATATCGACGCTGCGGGGTTCGAAACGACCGCCGCCTGCCCGGCCTTCGCCTATCGTCCCGCACGGTCGGCGACGGTCGTCGAACGCCTGACCGCTGCCGGCGCGATCTGCGTCGGCAAGACCAATCTGGACCAGTTCGCGACCGGCCTCAACGGCACGCGCAGCCCCTATGGCAGTCCGCGCAACGCCTATGACCTCGCCTATGTCAGCGGCGGGTCCAGCTCCGGTTCCTCGGTGGCGGTGGCCGCCGGGCTGGTCCCCTTCGCGCTGGGCACGGACACGGCCGGTTCGGGCCGCGTGCCCGCCGCCTTCCAGCATCTGGTCGGGTTCAAGCCGAGCAAGGGGCGATGGAGCAATAACGGGTTGGTGCCCGCCTGCCGCACGCTCGACTGCATCACCGTCTTCACCAGCGACACCGCCGACGCCCGCCTGCTCGACGGGGTAATCGCCGGCTTCGATCCCGCGGACCCCTATTCGAAGCCGCTGGCGGACCTCCCGCGCCGGTGCGGGACCATCGGCGTGCCCCGCCGGGACCAGCGCGCCTGGTTCGGCGACGCGGAATCGGAATATCTGTACGATCGCGCATTGCAGCGGCTGGCGGGGCTGGCCGACGTGGTGGAGATCGACATCGCCCCGCTTCTCGAAGCGGCGCAGCTTCTCTATGGCGGCCCCTGGGTTGCGGAGCGGGCCGCCGCCCTGGCGACGCTCCTCGCCGACGATCCCGATGCGATCGACCCGACCGTGCGGGAGGTCGTGGAACCCGGACTGGCGATCAGCGCTGTCGAACTGTTCAACGGCATCTATCGCCTGGCCGAACTCAAACGGCACGCCGACCTGCAATGGGCCGGCATCGACCTGATGGCCTTTCCGACCGCGGGCACCATCTTCCGCGTCGCCGAACTGCTTGCCGCGCCGGTCGCGCTCAACAGCGCCCTTGGCTATTACACCAATTTCGTGAACCTGCTCGACATGGCCGCCGTGGCCGTTCCAGCCGGCGCCAGGGCCAACGGCACCGGGTTCGGCATCACCCTGATCGGCCCGGCCGACAGCGACCGCGCCCTGCTCGACGCGGCGGACGCCTATCTTGCCGAAGCCGATCTTCTTTCCCAACCCCCGCTTGATCTGGAGGGCAAAATGCAGACCGTGAAACTCGCCGTCGTGGGCGCCCATCTCAAGGACATGCCGCTTCACTGGCAACTGACATCGCGCGAGGCGAAGTTCGTCGGCGCCTTTGAAACGGCGCCGACCTACCGCCTCTACGCCATGGCGAACAGCGTGCCGCCCAAGCCCGCGCTGGTGCACAGCGAGGATGGCGGGCCGATCGCGCTGGAGGTCTATGAGCTGGGCGTGGCCGAATTCGGAAGTTTCGTGGCCGAAGTGCCCGCGCCGCTCGCGATCGGCACGGTGACGCTGGCCGACGGCAGCAGCGTCAAGGGCTTCGTCGCGGAACCGCGCGCGGTGACCGGCGCGGAGGACATCACGGCCCTGGGCGGCTGGCGCGCCTATATGGCCGGACGGGCCTAGCCGTGCCGAAGCTCCGCATCCTGGCCGCTGCGCTGGCGGCGAGCTGCGCCGCAATCGCTTCCGCCGCGCCCGCCGCCGAACAGGTGATCCAGGTGCCGGGCTTCGCCGACTTCCTGGCGGTCGATGGCGACGGCGTCTGGGTGACCAACGCGGGCCGGGTGGAACGCTGGACGCGAAAGGGCAAGAGGGCCGAAGTCGCGATGGGCCGGCCCTGCGGCGCCATGGCCCTATCGGCCGGATCGCTGTGGGTGGCCGATTGCGAGAAAAACGCGCTGGTCCGGATCGACGCCGCCACGGCGGAAAAGACGGCGACCATAGCCACCGGCATCGCCAATCCGAAGGGCGAACTCAACGTCGTCGCCGAAGCGGGATCGATCTGGGTCGCCAGCGACCAGAAGGGCGTCGTCTCCCGCGTCGATCCCGCCAGCAACCGGGTGATAGCGACCGTCCCGGTCAGCGCGGGAACCTATTATCTCGCCTCCGGCTTCGGCTCCGTCTGGGCGGTGAGCAGCGAAAGCGCGACGATCCAGCGCATCGACCCGGCGACCAACAGCGTGGCCAGCACCACGGCGCTGGGCAGGCAACCGGGCTTTCTGGCCGCGGGCGAAGGCGCCGTCTGGGTCCAGGAACAGGGCGACGGAACGGTGGCCCGCGTCGATCCGGTCAGCGGCGAAGTGACCGGCCGCGTCAAGGTGGGCGATGTGCTGCAATATGGCGACATCGATACGGGCGGCGGCATGATATGGCTGCGCACGACCGAAGGGCAGACCTTCGTGGCGATCGATCCCAAAACGCTGAAGATCAAGGCCCGCGTCGGCAAGGTCGAAGGCAGCGGCGCGTTGCGCTTCACGGCAAAGGGCCTGTGGACGTCGGCGCATGACGTGCACACGCTGACCTGGTGGCCCCATCCGGCCAGGCTGGCGAAATGACCGGGGCGCGGCGCTGATCGCGTCCCGCGCCCCGGACCGGCCGGGCGCGGGACACGCCGTTTCAGCGGAGCGCCGCCAAGCGCACCGGCGCCGGAGCCATTGCCAGTTGCGCCTCGACCTGCGCATGGATGTCGGCGACGACGGCTTCGCGGCAGGCGCGGGCCTTGGCCTCCAGGGCCAGGTGGACGCCCGACAGGCGGTTGCCGCAGACCGCGCTCGCCGCCTGCTCCATGCGGATGGCGAGGCGCTGTTGCCCTTGCGCGGTGGACAGGTCCAGGCCCTTGAGGTTCAGGATCGCCTGATCCCGCGCAAAGGGATTGTCGGCGGCGCCGGCGACCGCCGGGACGGCGAATGCGGCAGCGGCAAGGGCGGCGAGGCCAATCTTCATCATCATCTCCTGTATCTTGAACCGATGCCGCTCTCCGGCGACTTCGGATCACATAGTTCCGGGAGATGAAACTTTCAATACAGGACTGCAAATCGTTATTTTATTACTGGTGACGGGTTATCTTATTACTTGGCGCGCACCACCAGCATCGTCAGCCTTTCGCTGCGGCCCAGCAGGCCCAACGGCAGCCTCGCCTCGCTCGCCTTGCCGCCGACCGCGACCGTGATCGTCCGCGCATGGGGCAGGGACCATGAGCGAACGGTATCGACGGGCAGGCGCACCCGCCATTTGCGCGCGCCGTCCACCGGCACCGCATGGCCGTTGATCGCGACCGGGGCGGCGGCGTCCTCGCGACGGCCCGACACCAGCAGGCAACTGCCGGATCGGCAATCGACCAGCCGCGTGACCGGCTCGCCGGCCGCGAGGGCAGGCGTCGCGGCGGCGGCAAGCGCCCCGCCCAATATCAATCGGCCCAGCATCAGTTGGCGGATAGGGGACATGGCGCTCGCTTTCCCTTGGTTCATGGAATGTCGATCCCGGCCTGTTCGAAATAGCGGCGCACCGGCTCCAGCACGGCCGCATGCCGTTTCCAGCGCCCGACCGATCCGGTGTAGATCGGCTGCCGGACCTGCGCGGCGCTGGGGGTGGAAACCGGAGCGCTGTTGCTGTGGAAGGAAAGGCAGTCCTCCGACCAGTCCAGCCCGCAATGGGCGAGCAGCCGGCGCGTCTCGCCCTCCAGGTCGGCGACGAGATCCTCGTAGCGCAGCTCGATCAGGCGGCCGGGCAGAGCCTCCCGCCACAACGCCATCAGCCGGTCGAAGCGGACATGATAAGCGGCGGTGTCGAGCAGGTCGTAGCTATAGTCGTAATAGGGGGAGCCGACGGCGAACAGGTTTCGGAAGTTGCTGAGCACCGTGTCCATCGGATCGCGGCGCAGGCAGATGATCCGTGCCGACGGCAAAGCCCGCGCAATGAAGCCCGCATAGAAGAAATTGCCCGGAAACTTGTCGATAAACCGAAGGTTCGCGTCGCGCCGATGGTGGCTCGCCCGTTCCAGATAATCGCGCCCGATCGCCGCCATGTCGGCGCGCGCGGCGGATGCGATCGTTTCGGCGTCCATCACCGTGGGGGTGCGCGTGCCCGCCGCCTTCTTGACGGCAAGGGGCATGGCCTGCAACTCGCCCGCGCTTTCGACCTGCGGATGGGAGGAGAGGATGCGGTCGACCAGCGTCGTGCCGGTGCGGGGCATCCCGATGATGAAGATCGGGTCCGCCGCGGACGGCGCGCTCGCCTGCGGCAGCGGCCATGCCGCTTCCATCGCGTCGAACAGCGCGGCGTCGCGCGCGAAGGCGTAGGGCAATGTCCGGCGATGTTCGGCGTTCGCGACGCAAAGCCGCGCCAGCGCGTCGTCCGGCCGGCCGATGTCCTCCAGTTCCTTCGCCAGCGCATAGCTGATCAGCAGCCGCCCGCGACCGTCCGTCATGCCGCCCAGGGTCCGTTCCAGCCGTTCGACATGATTGCATGTCGGCGTCTGCCTGCGGATGCCGGCCAGCAGGTGGTGGGCGCGGGCATCGTCGGGCGCGAGGGAAAGCAACGCCTCCAGCGCGGCGTCCGCTTCCCCGATCCTGCCCAGGAAATTGAGCGTCACGGCCTGGTTGTAGCGATAATTGCGGTTCTGCGGCTCCATCCGGACGGCTTCGTTGAAATGCGCCAGCGCGGCGGCATGGTTCCCCAACCGGGCATAGACGCAGCCGATGGTGTCGCGGCTGAACGCGTCGGCGGGCGGGGCCTGCTCGGCCTCCCGCAGGGTCGCCGCGGCGTCGCCGTCGCGGCGGGTCATGATGAGCAGCCGGGCGAGTTGCGCGCGATATTCGCCCCTGGGGTCGATCGTCACCGCATGATCCAGATGCCGGATTCCCGCCTGGATGCGCCCGGCATCGGACTCCGCGACGCCCAGCAGGAAATGGCCCTCCGCATCCTGCGGATCTTTCGCCACCATGGTGGCGGCAAGCTGGCGCGTCGCCTGCATGTCGCCCCGCATCAGCGCGTTTCGCGCTGCGCTGGCCTGCGGGGCGCCCGTCACCGTCATGCCGGCGCCGCGCCTTCCACGGCATTCTGGACGGAGGCATCGGCTTCGGCCCGGCCGTCGACCGCGCTCTCGCCCGCAGCCTGCGCCGCGCCCCTGCCGTTCCGCGCGCTGCCGTTCCGCACCCTGTCGATCAGCGGCCGGAAGGGAAATATGGTCTGTTCCCAGATCGACAGGCGGCGGCGGTCATCCTGGCCGACCAGCGCGGACTCGCCCTCCCGATAGGTGCCGAAGATGCGGTCGAGCAGGATCAGCGAATTGCCGTAATTGCAGCGCGTGCTCTCATAATCCGTCGAATGGTGCAGGCTGTGGTGGCGGATCGTCGTGAAGAAGAAGGCGTACCAGATCGGCGGATCGGCGCGGACATTGGCGTGGGCGAAGGTGGAGATCACGCCCAGCACGTTGATGCCCGCGAACACGGCGCTGTTGTCGAGGTCGAACAGCGCCACCACGCTCAGGCTGATCAGCACCAGCTCTATGGGGTTGCCCACCGCGCCCTTCGCTGCGTTCAACTGGGTCAGGTGGTGATGCGGGGCGTGGGTCAGCCAGAAGGGGGTGCTGTTGTGCATCAACCGATGCATCCAATATTGGCCGAATTCGATCAGGAACACCACCAGCGCCACCTGGAGCAGCCATGGCATGTGCATGGCCCATTGGGTGGTGATGCCCAGCGAGGCCTTGGCCGCCTTCAGCGGCTCCTCGGCGAGCTTCGTCGAAACCCAGGATATGACGGTCGCGCTCAGCACGTTGTAGAACAGGTCGGTGAAGAATTCCTGCCTGTTCATCCGCCAGCCGGAATGGCGTTCATGGACCTGTTCCAGAAGCAGGACGACGATCGTGATGAGCGAGGACGTCGCAACGAACGTCCACGGACGATCCAGCAGGACCTTGGGTCCGAAGGCCCAGAACATGAGGACCATCGCTATCATCGCCGGCGGCGTGTAGTTGAAGAGCTTGTCCTTCATCGCGCTTCCCGCTTCCCCGGCCGTGCCTGCGCCGACGGGCGATTCCATCGGTCAGGCGCGGCGCCATGGACGGGAAGGCTGTGCTGCGCTGCGTCAATCCGGGAGAGGCAAAGTTCTGATGAAAGCCATAGATGGAATCTATGTCCGCGCCTTGGCCCGCAACCGGCGGATCACTTCGTCCCAGAAAAGCTGCGTGGCCGTGTCGCGCGCGCGTTCGGACCGGGACAGCAGGAAGATGTCGTAGGACGGCTCGGCATCCGCGTCCAGGATCGGCCACAGCCTTTCCCGCGCCACCTCGTCCTCCGCCGCCAGCACCGGCAGGAACCCGATGCCCACGCCCTGGACGATCAGCCGTTTCGCCTCGTTGATGTCCTCGGCCAGGCCGTTCACCTTGGTCCCCAGCCGATACCGGCGGCGCAAATGGGTGATCAGTTCGATCTCATCGTCCCCGGTCAGGACAAATCCCTCGTCCTTGAGGTCGTGGAGGCGGTTCAGCCTGTATCCGAAATAGGGGCTGTAGCGGGAACAATAGAGCTGCTGGCGCTCCACCAGCAGCGGCTCGTACATCAGGCTGCCGCGAACGCTGCTGTCGTATCCCACGCCGATCTCGACTTCCCCCTGCTCCAGCGCGTCGAGAACCTGACGCCAGGGCGACACGCGGATTTCGATGTGGATGGCCGGGTTGCGCCGGTGCAGGCTGGCGATCGCCTCGTCGAATTCCGGCGACACCAGGCCGGATATGATCTGGATGCGGACGATCCCCTCGACGCGCCTGGTGGCCTGGGCGATCTGGTGCGGCATCATCTGCGCGGATTCCAGCATATCCTCGCAAAGCGCCATCATCGCCTTGCCGGCCGCCGTCATTTCCACGCCGGTCGCCGTGCGGTGGAGAAGCGTCACGCCGACATGATCCTCCAGCCGCTTGAGCGCGGCGCTGATGCTGGGCTGCTGCCTGTTGAGCTGACGCGCCGCCGCGCCGATCCCGCCGGCGCGGACGATGTCGACGAAGGTGCGCATCAGGTTCCAGTCGACCCGGCTCGCGAACCTCTTGTCGATAAGGAACGATCGATCGCTCATGTTCCGCCTTTCCCGTCCGGGCCAGAATGACGCGGCCCCACAATGACGCGGTCATAGATCAAATCAATGGAAATCATCGAATCGTCCCATCTATGCCTATGCCCCGTTTCGCCTAGCGTCGCGACATGGCTGTTCTTCCCTTCGTCGACATATCCATGCTGGCCAGCGATTCCCGCGAAGACCGGCTGGGCGTCGCCCGCGCGCTGGACCGCGCCTGCACCGATGCGGGCTTTCTCTATATCGGCGGGGCGCAACTGGACTGGGCGCTGTTCCGCCGCCTTGTCGCACGGGCGGAGGCCTATTTCGCGCTCGACCGGGAGGTCAAGATGGCGAACTATATCGGCCATTCGCAAAACCACAGCGGCTATGTCCCCGTGGGCGAGGAACAGTTCGGCGCAGGCACCAGCGACCTCAAGGAAGCCTATGACGTCAACCGCGACTATCCGTGGCCGGAGGGTCGCCGGCCGCTGCTCGGCCCCAACAACTGGCCGCAAATGCCGGGCTTTCGGGAGGATGTGTCGGCCTATTACCGGCATCTGACGGACATCGGGGGACAGATTTTCCGCGCCTTCGCGCTCGCGCTGGGGCTGGAGGAGGATCATTTCGACGCGCATCGCCGCAATCCGCCAAGCCAGTTGCGGCTCATCCACTATCCCTTCGATTCCAGCGCGCAGGACAGGCCGGGCATCGGCGCCCATACCGACTATGAATGCTTCACCCTCCTCTTCGCCACGGCGGCCGGGCTCCAGATCCTCGACAGGAAGGGCGACTGGGTGGACGTGCCGCTGATGGACGGCGCGATGATCATGAACATTGGCGACATGATGGAAATCCTGTCCAACGGCCGCTATGTCGCGACGACCCATCGCGTGAAGAAGGTCGCGCAGCAGCGCTACGCCTTTCCCTTCTTCCACGCCTGCGACTACGACTATGTCGTGGCGCCGCTGGTGGGGGACGAAGCGCCCCGCTATGCGCCGCTCAAGGGCGGCGAACATCTGTTCAACCAGACGGCGCAGACCTTCGCCTATCTCAAGCGCCGGATCGCGAAGGGGGAACTGGTGCTGGCCAACGCCATGCCGCTCGATTCCTTCGGGCGGCGCCAGGGGCCGTCGGGCGCATGACGCTGGCCGACCTGCTGGGCGCGCTGCCGCCGGTCGTTCCGGAGCAGCCGGCCTTTCCGCGCCGCCTGCTGGGCGCCTTCCGGCGCAAGAGCATCACCTTCTGCACCGGCGTCACGGATGAAAGGACGGTCGTCTACTGGTTCCAGTCGCGCAGCTTCACGATAGACCTGCGGCTGCCGGACGGCGCGGCGACATCCGTGACGGATCGGCAGGGCTGGGTCGGCGACACGCTCTGGGATGCGGAAAGTCAGCAAATGTCCTGGTCTGTCGCCACAAGCTACCAGCCGCGGAACCAGTGGCCGGAACCGGCGATCCTGCGCTTCATCGGCAACAGCGTGCTCGAATTCGCCCCGTCGGGCGCCTATGTCGAGGATTGGCGGCAACAATGCTTTCGCGGCCCTCTGCTGGGCTTGCGGCTCCTCAGCCTCCATGACGAGGAGACGGGGCGGGACTTGCCGATGGACGGCGGGCTGATCGTCGCGGGAGGCCATGTCGCCTATGCGCAATCGCGATTGCCGCGATTGGACGCGGCCCTGCGGAATGCCGCCGATCTGGACCGGGCGCTGGCGGACCGGCTCCTCACCGCCGAAGAGATCGAAAGCTACGAAGTGTCGGTGGCGCTCAATGGCCGGACCATCGACCACAGCACCCGAACCGGCAGGATCGGACAGCAGATCGCGTCGGGAGAGTTCGCGCTCCAGCCGGACGGAAGCATCCTACTCTCGCGGCCGGTGGGCGGCCGGACCTGCCGGCTGCGCTTCGCCGTCGACATCCATGTGCCCGATTTCACCTTCGATCGCCGGACGCAGGCCGCATCCCCGGCGCCGGACTGGATGGAGAAGGAGAAATCCCATCTTTTCCGTCATGCCATGATCGCTGCCTGACCGCCCGGCGGCGACGGATCGTCAGCCGACGGCCGCGCTTTCGATCCGTCCCACCGCCTCCAGTATCGCGGGTGCCTCCGTGCGCGCGAGCCAGTCCGGGCTGACGTCGACAAAGCGCACCACCCGGTCGCGGTCGATGGCGATGACGGCGGGCTGCGGCAATTCCGCCGTGCCCGTGCCGGTCAATTCCCCGATCCAGCCGGGCGATGGCTGCCCGTCCGGCACCAGGTCGCGATCGAAGGTGATGCCGAAGCGGCGCGCCAAGGCGTTGCCGCGGTCGTTGGCGACGCCGTAGGTCAAGCCATGCCGCTCGCGGATCGCGCCCAATCCCGTCTCCGGCAGGTGCGGGCTGATCGCGACGAGCGGGATTCCGGCCTTGCGAAGCCTGGGCCAGAGCTGCCGCTCATAATAGGGCAGGGCAAGGTTGCATGCCGGACAGCCCGCATAGCGGAAGAAGATGAGCACCGCAGGCCCCTCGGCCGTCAAGCGCTCCAGCGTCAGCGTCGTGCCGTCGGCCTCCGCCAGTTGGAAGGATTCGACAACATCGCCGGGCCGCACCGTCCGCGACGGGTCGAAATCGGCGACCAGCCGTGCCCGCCGCGCCACATTCTCCGCCAGGTTTTCCGGCTTCCAGCTTCGCACCCTTTCCCTGTGCAGGGCCTGGAACTGTTCTGTCAGGCTTTCATTCTCTGCCATCGGACTTCTCCCGCAAGGATCAGGCGGCGTTCTTCTCGGCGGCCTTGCGGGCGAAGCGATTGTCCGGCTGCGCAAGGCCCAGATGCTCGCGAAGGGTGGCGCCTTCATATTCGGTGCGGAACAGCCCCCGCGCCTGAAGGATCGGGATCACCCTGTCCACGAACAGGTCGAGCTGGCCGGGAAGCGGCTCGAACAGCATGAAGCCGTCGGCGGCGCCGGCCTCGAACCATTGCTGCAGGCGATCCGCCACGGTTTCCGGCGATCCGACGAAGGCGCCGCGCGGCGTCGCCAGCCGTTCCACGACCTGCCGCAAGGTCAGGTTTCCGGCGCGCACCTGGGCAAGGATGCCCAGCGTCCCGCTCTGCTGGCTGTTGATGCCGATATGCTCGACGTCGGGGAAGGGGGCGTCCAGGTCATATTGGTGGAAATCATGGTCGTTGAAGGTCCGCGACAGGAAGCCCAGGCCGGTTTCGATCGATTCCAGCGCCGCCAGTTCGCGATAGCGCGCCTCCGCATCCTCGTCCGTATCCCCGACAATCGGGGCGATGCCGGGCATGACGAACAACTGGCCGGGATCGCGGCCGAAGCCGCTGGCCCGCGCCTTGACGTCCGCATAATAGGCCTGGCCCGATTCCAGGTCCGGCGCATGGGCGAAGATGACCTCCGCCCGTTTCGCCGCGAAATTGCGCCCGTCGTCCGAAGCGCCCGCCTGGAAGATGACCGGCTGGCCCTGGGGCGTCCGCTTGATGTTAAGCGGCCCGCGCACCTGGAAGAACTCGCCCTTGTGATCCAGCCTGTGGAGCCGTTCGGGATCGACGAACCGGCCGCTTTCCTTGTCCGCGACATGGGCGCCGTCCTCCCAGCTATCCCACAGGCCCTGGACCACGTCCAGATATTCCCCGGCGATGCGATAGCGCACGGAATGCGGCGGATGTTCGGTCTTGCTGAAATTGGCCGCCGTGTCGCCCAGCCAGGACGTCACGATGTTCCATCCCGCCCTGCCGCCGCTCAGATGGTCGAGCGAGGCGAACTGGCGCGCGACGTTGAACGGCTCGGAATAGCTGACGGTCAGCGTCCCCACCAGGCCGATGCGCGACGTGGTCACCGCCAGCGCGGACAGGATGGTGATCGGCTCGAACCGATTGAGATAATGCGGGCTGGACTTTTCCGTGATGGACAGGCTGTCGGCGATGAACAGCAGGTCGAACTTGCCCCGCTCCGCCGTGGCCGCCTGTTTCTGGTAGAAGGCCAGGCTGGTGCTGGCATTGACGTCGCGGTCGGGATGCCGCCAGTCGTTCCAGGTGCGGCCGACGCCGTGCAGGATGAAGCCGAGCTTGATGTGACGATTCTGGGACATGATCGGTTCTCGCTCAATGAGGGACCGGACCGATCTAGAAGTCCGCTGGCGAGCCGACCAACGCGTAATGCTCGGTCATTTATCGATTCTGTAAAACCGTTGAGCGGCGCTCGACCGGGAGGCGGGACCGCAAATATGCCCCGCCCCTCATGCCGGACGGGAGCTTCAGCCCGTCGTCCACCCCCCGCCCAGCGCCCTGAACAGGTCGACCTGCGCGAAGGCCACCGCCCGGTTCGCCGTCGCCAGGTCGCTCTCCGCCGCCGCCAGCGTCCGCTGCGCGTCCAGCACCGTCAGGAAATCGATCTGCCCCTCCCGCTGCCGGGCCAGGCTGATGCGCGCCGCCCGGTCCGCCGCTTCCCGCGCCGCCTTCAGCGTGTCGCGCCGCTCCAGCGCATGGGCATAGACCGACAGCGCCGTCTCCGTCTCCTCCAGCGCCCGCAACACCGTCCCGTCAAAGGCCGCGAGCGATCCGTCCGCATCCGCCCGCGCCGCCGCGATCCGCGCCCGATTGGCCTCCTGATTGGGAAAGGCCCAGTTGATCAGCGGCCCCAGCAGCCAGCGGAACGGCCCGCCGCCGAAAATGTCGCCGCCGCCGACCGCCGTCGTGCCGATGGAACCCCCCAAAGTGATGCGCGGATAAAGGTCCGCCGTCGCCACCCCGATCCGCGCCGTGTCGGCGGCCAGCCGCTGCTCGGCGGCGCGCACGTCCGGACGGCGGGCCAGCAGGGCGCGCCCGTCCCCGACGGGAATGGGCTGGCTGAGGCCGGG
>NZ_ATDO01000101.1:0-4082 GCF_000445085.1 Sphingobium sp. HDIP04
CCGGACCGCGCCCGGCAAATCCCGCGGCGTCCGCCCGGTCAGCGTCGCCAGCCGGAACAGCGCCCCGTCCCGATCCGCCACCAGGCTGGGGATGACCGCCGCCTGGCTGTCGCGCAGCGCCGTCACCCGGATCACGTCCAGCCGGTCGGATCGACCGACCTCGAACCGGGCATTGGTGATGCGGATGCTGTTGTCGAGCAGCGCCACCGTCTGCCGCGCCACTGCAAGGCGTTCGGCCGAACTGGTGGCGTCGACATAGGCGCGCACCGTGTCGGCCACCACCGCCACGCGCACCGCGTCGGCATCGGCCGACGCGGCGTTGGCGTCGCCCTTCGCCGCCTCGATGCTGCGCTTCACGCGCCCGAACAGGTCGACCTCATAGGCGACGTTCAATCCCGCATCGATGGTCCAGTTCTCCCGGTCGGCCCCCGGCAAGCTCTGCGCGGCCGACGTCCGGCCATAGCTGGGCGAACCGCTCAAGGTCGTCTGCGGCAGCCTGTCGGAACGGGCGCCGCGCAACTGGGCGCGGGCCTTTTCCAGCCGGGCGACCGCCACGCGGATGTCGGTATTCGCCTTCAGCGCGTCCTGCACCAGCCCGTCCAGCACCGGATCGCTGTAGAGCCGCCACCAATGGTCGTCGGCCTGCGCGACGCTGACCGCCGGACTGGCCGCGCCGATAAAGGCCCCCGCGGCAGCGGTCGGGGTAGCCGGAGCCTTATAGTCCGGCCCTGCGGCGCAAGCGGTCAGGGCCGACGCGCCGAGCAGGAGGGGGAGGAGTGTCTTGATCATCATGCCGTTCCTTATTCGGCGGGTTGCAGCGCGGCGGGCGCCTGACCCTTGCCCTTGCGGGAAAAGCGGTCGCCCAATGCGCGGCACACGACATAGAAGGTGGGGGTGAAAAGCAGGCCGAACGCCGTCACGCCGGTCATCCCGAAGAAGACGGCCGTGCCCAAAGCCTGCCGCAGTTCCGCGCCAGCCCCGCTCGCGATCACCAGCGGCACCGCGCCCAGGATGAAGGCGAAGCTGGTCATCAGGATCGGCCGCAGCCGGGTCTGCGCCGCCTGCACGGCGGCCTCCACCGGCGACAGCCCCTGTTCCTCCTCCGCCTGCTTGGCGAATTCGACCACCAGGATCGCGTTCTTCGCCGCCAGCGCGATCAGCACGACCAGCCCGATCTGCGTCAGGATGTTGTTGTCTTGTCCCCGCAGGTTCACGCCCAGCATGGCCGCGAACAGGCACATCGGCACGATCAGGATGATCGACAGCGGCAGCGTCAGGCTTTCATACTGCGCCGCCAGCACCAGGAAGACGAAGAACACCGCCATGGCGAAGACGATGCCCGCCGTGTTCCCCGCGATCACCTGCTGATAGGCGACGCCCGTCCACTCCCGGCCATAACCGTCGGGAAGCGTGGAATCGGCCAGCTTCTCCATCGTCGTCAGCGACTGGCCCGAACTGTATCCGGGGGCCGTATCGCCGTCGATCTCCACCGCCGGCAGCAGGTTGTAGCGCACCACGCGATAGGGGCCGGTCTTGTCCTTGAAGGTCGAGACGGAACCGATGGGCACCATCTGCCCGCTGTTCGACCGGGTCTTGAGGTTGGCGATGTCCGCCACCGTGCCGCGATGGTCGGCATCGGCCTGCGCGGTGACGCGATAGGTGCGGCCCAGCAGGTTGAAGTCGTTGACGAAGGCCGAACCCAGATAGACCTGCATCGCTTCGAACACGCGCTCCGGCGGAACGCCCAGCAGGTCGGCCTTGCGCCGGTCCACATCGGCATAGACGCGGGGCGTGCCGACATCGAACAGGGTGTAGACCATGTTGAGGCCGGGCGTCTGGTTCGCCTTGGCGATGAAGTCCTGGGCAACCCTGTTCAGCTCGGCATAGCCATGATCCTCGCGGTCCTGCACCATCAGGCGGTATCCGCCCGCCGAACCGATGCCCTGGATCAGCGGCGGCGGCACGATCAGGATGCGGGCCTTGTCGTAACCGGCGACGGCCTGGTTCGCCTGCTCCATGATCCCGGCATAGGTGACGCCTTCTTGCCGACGCTCGGCGAAGGTCTTGAACGGGAAGTAGATGGCGGCGCTGTTGGGCGCCTGCGTCTGGGACGGGCCATGGAAGCCCGCGAACATCACCGCGCCGCGCAGGCCCTTGATCGGCAGGATCTTCGCCGCGACCTCCCGCGTCACCTTGTCGGTGCGCTCCAGCGACGCGCCGGAGGGGAGTTGCACCACGGCCAGGAAATAGCCCTGGTCCTGCGCGGGGATGAAGCCGCCGGGCGTCACCCAGAACAGGGCGATGGTGGCGGCGATCAGCCCCGAATAGGTGAGCAGCATCTTCTTCGGCCGGGCCACCAGGAAGCGGGTGAGGCGGGCATAGCCTGCGCTCAGGCGGTCGAAGCCGCGATTGAAGCGGTCGGCCGCCTGCGCCGCGATCCGGCGCCAGCGAGGAGCGTTGCGGAGATCATGCCCGTCATGCCTGGACTTCAGCAGCAGGGCCGCCGCCGCCGGAGACAAGGTCAGCGACAGGATCAGCGAAATGATCGTCGCGGTGGAGATGGTGACGGCGAACTGCTGGTAGAAGGCGCCCGAAATGCCGGTGATGAACAAAGTCGGCACGAACACCGCGCACAGCACCAGGACGATGGCGACCAGCGCGGTCGACACTTCGTCCATGGACGTGCGGGCGGCCTCCAGCGGCGTCATGCCATGCTCGATATTGCGCTCGACATTCTCGACCACGACGATGGCGTCGTCGACGACGATGCCGATGGCCAGCACCAGCCCGAACAGCGACAGGTTGTTCAGCGAATAGCCCAGCCCGGCCAGGATCGCCGCCGTGCCGATCAGCGACACCGGGATGGCGATGATCGGGATGACCGCCGCGCGCCAGTTCTGGAGGAAGACCAGGATGACGATGACGACCAGGATCACCGCTTCGAACAGCGTCTGGTAGACGGCGTCGATGGACTGGCTGATGAATTCGGTCGGGTTGTAGATGACGCTATATTCCAGCCCCTTGGGGAAGCGCCTGGAAAGCTGCTCCATCTCCGCCTTCACCTTCTCCGCCGCGTCCAGCGCGTTGGATCCGGGGCGCTGCATCGTCGCGATGACGACGGTCGGCTTGTTCGACAGATAGGTGTTGATGCCGTAATCCTGCGCGCCCAGCTCGACGCGGGCGATGTCGCCCACCCGGACCTGACGGCCGTCCGCATCGGTGCGGACGACGATGTCGGCGAACTGCTGCGGTTCGGTCAGGCGGCCCTGCATCTCGACGCCTAGCTGGAAGGCTTCGCCGCGATCATAGGGGGGCTGGCCGATGGAACCGGCGGACACCTGCACATTCTGGGCGCGCAGGGCCTGCACGATCTCGCCCGCCGTCAGGTCCAGCGCGGCGGCGCGGTCAGGGTCGATCCAGATGCGCATCGCATAGTCGCGCGATCCGAACAACTGCACGTCGCCCACGCCGTCCAGCCGCGCCAGCCGGTCGCGGACCTGCGTCAGCGCATAGTTGGAGATATAGTTGCGGTCGAACGTGCCGTCGGGCGACTGGAGGTTCACGACCATCAGGAATTCCGGGGTCGTCTTGCGCGTGACGACGCCCAGCCGCTGCACCTCCTCCGGCAGGCGCGGGATCGCCACGGCGACGCGGTTCTGGACCAGCACCTGCGCGGCGTCCAGGTCGGTGCCGACCTTGAAGGTGACGGTGATCGTGACCTTGCCGTCGCCGGTCGACTGGCTGCTCTGGTAGAGCATGTCGTCGACGCCGTTGATCTCCTGCTCGATCGGCGCGGCGACGGTCGCCGCGACCGTCTCGGCCGATGCGCCGGGATATTGGGCGGAAACCGTGACCGTCGGCGGCACGATGTCGGGATATTGCGAAACAGGCAGGCCGACAAAGGCCAGCGCGCCGACCACGGCGATGACCACCGCGATCACGGCGGCGAAGATCGGCCGGTCGATAAAGAAACGGGAAAGGCGCATCGGACAATTCCTCGATGGCGTGAAAAAGGGTCCACGATCCGGTCGGGATCATGGTCAGCTCATTTCCTCCCCTCCCCTTTAGGGGAGGGGCTGGGG